>NZ_JAGLEJ010000013.1 GCF_023145115.1 Algiphilus sp. | reverse complement strand
TTGCACTTGATTCTTGAGACCAGCCATCCTCCAACGGCGCAATCTGTTGGTCCAGATAATCCATGATGTTGCAGGCGATCGGTTTGTCCAGCTTGCTTAGCTGCTTTTCGGCCGATGCGGCGTACTCAATCCTCCAGGCCAAGCCGTTTCCTTACTTCGGCACTGGTGGAGGTCGATTCCTCGCCCTTGCGGATGCGGGTAACGGTTTCGGCGGCCAGATAGTAGTCCTCCATATCGTCCAGACTGCGCTTGATCATCTCCTGGAGGTAGAAGGTCTTCGTACGCCCGGTTTGCTTCGCCAGCGCGTCCAGGCGGGCTTCCGTTTCCGGAGGGAGGCGGACCGATATCGTCATGACGTGTCACGTGTATGGCGTGTAATACACACCATACGGTGGCTGTGGGAAAGGGGCAAGCGCTGACCGCAGGAAGGGAACAGATCATACGTGGGCGCGGTCACGGTGGGAAAGCCGCGCTGCACGCGGCTGCCCTCATCCCTGACCCTTCTCCCACAGGGAGAAGGGAACTGATGGGTGCAGGGTCTGCTTGCGCAGAAGGGGACAGTATATTTAATTCCCCGCAGCCGCAGGCACCCATCAGTGACCATGCGGAATTAAATATACTGTCCCTCCCGTGGTCCGTCTCCTCCCGTGGAGCGGCCCCTTCTGCGGGACATCGCTTCTGTGGTGCTGCGTGCGTTCAATCCGCCAGCTGGCGGAGCCGCGCTGCCGACACGACCGGCTTCAAGCGCTCGATCAGCTCGCCACCGGCGTCGAAGCGCAGCAGCATGCCGGGGTGGGCGTCGTGCCGGGCGATGAAGCGCGCGGCGTCGGTGCGGCCGGTGTGGGCCACGAGCACTTCCATGACCGGCTCCAGGCTGTCGCGCACGGCGTCCAGTTCGGCGGACTGCTCGCCGCTGATCACGAGCTCGGGATCGAAGATCAGCACCAGCGCCGGCCGCCCCTCGCCGATGCGCGAGAGGTCGGACGGATAGGGCTGCGGCAGCAGCCACCAGATGACGGCGGCCAGCGCGCCGAGCAGCGCCAGCGTCAGCGCTGCGCGTCGCATGCGCGCACCTGCTTGCGGCTTGTCGTCGTCGGGTGGTTGGTCATGATCTCGTCCCGGCCCATGCCCGGGCCCTCCTCGATGGTCCGGCAGTCGTCGATGCTTCAGATCGGTACGGCGATGCCGCGGTTCCGGGCGTCCGCGACCGGCCGGTGACGCCGGGGATGCCTTCGTGCAAGCCGCGGACAGTCCGGATGGCCTTCGGCAGGTTCAGGACAGCAGCCGGAGCCCCGGCGCGTTGATCGCTTCGAAATCCTTTCGGTTGAGCGTCACCAGGTCGGCGTCCGCGTGCAGCGCCACTGCGGCGATCAAGGTGTCGGTACGCAGGATACACCGACGACCCGCCGCGTTGAACAACTCTGCCGCCGTGGCTGCATGGTCGGCATCGACCGGAACCACCCGGTTCTCAACGAATGCGATCGCCAGCTCGATCTCCTTCTGTGTCACCGGACCACAGAGGAATTCATACCAGGCGACGGCACTGACTGCGGCTTCTTCACCGCTCAGCACCCGGTCGATGAGTGGGTGGCCTTCGCGGGCCCATACCGGTAGCGCGATCGGGGCATTGGTGTCGAGGTGAAGCACTCGTACCTACCCGGATGGAAGACGCCGTGCGCGTGCCTGCTCTTCCGCAGCCCTCTCGCTTCGCTGTCTGGCCGCCTCGCGCTGCACGTCCTGCATCGAGCGCGAGACCGCACCACCGCGGTAGCGGGCAACCACATCGGCCGGGGTCAGGTCATCGCCTGCGTTGTCGGCTTGCTCGGCCAGACCGCGAATGGCCCGGCGCACGACTTCGGCCTTGGACACTTTCCAACGCACCGACAGTCTGCGGATCGCTTCGACGGTGTCCCGATCCAGGGCATAGGTTGAACGATGCGTCATTGACGGCATGTTGCAGCACCATAGTGGTGGTGTGCCGTTATGGCATGCACCCCGCCATGCGGTGCAAAGCGACGTTGTCGGTCTGAAACCCGGCCTGCGGAAATGGGGAAACGGACGACGGCGGGAATCAAGCCGCGCGACGGGAATCCGGGGCACGGGTTCCCCCGTCGAGCCGATACAGGGGGATCACTATAGGGGACAGTATACCCAATTCCGCTCGGCGTCGATTGACCGTCGGATGCTGCGTCGAATCCAGTGCACTGCCCCTTCCGTGACGCCTATTCGGCGGATTCGGGGCAGCCGCCTTCGCGCAGGAGGTGGTTCAGCGTCGTCGGGCGGTTGGTCATGATGCCGTCCACGCCCATGTCCAGAAGTTCCTGCATGGTCGGGCAGTCGTCGATGGTCCAGACCTGCACGGCGATGTCGCGGTTGTGGGCGTCCGCGATGAAGTTCTCGGTGACGATGGGGATGCCCTCGTATTCGATGGGCACCTGGAAGGCCTGGTGATTGCTCAGAGTGATGCCGGGCAACGGGCCGAGGCCGCCGAGGACGAAGAGCGCGACCTGGCCCAGCGGCAGGGAGGTGGCGGAGCACTGGCTGGCGCGCTTGTAGCGGAACATGATGTCGTCCGCGAAGGAGGCGACGACGACGTCTTCACCGCGGCCGTATTCGGCCAGCAGGGCGGCGAGATTGGCCTCGAACTCGCCGGTGTTCTCGCGATCCTGCTTCAGCTCGATGTTCATGAGCGTGTCCGGGAAGCGTTCCAGCACTTCGCGCACGGTGGGGATAGTGAAATCGTTGGGCGTGAAGCCGGGCGGCGGCGCCTGCTCGCCGGTGGCGACGCCACGGTAGACGGCTTCCTCGTCGGTGGCGTCCTGCGGCGTTCCGCGGTCCGGGACCCAGTTATGCGCCGCGTCCAGCATCTTGATCTCGGCGAGGGTTTTCTCCGCGACCGGGCCGCTGCCGTTGGTGGTGCGGTTGACGGTCTCGTCGTGGATGACGACGAGCTCGCCGTCCGCGGTCTGCCAGATGTCCATCTCCAGCATGTGGGCACCCACTTCCAGCGCCTTCTCGTACGCGAACAGGGTGTTGTCGGGAAACTCCAGGTTGCCGCCGGCGTGAGCGATGTTCAGCGGCTGACGCTGCCGCCAGGGGTTCTCGGTGAGCGATGCCATGCAGGCGAAGGTGGGTGCGGGACCGGGCGGCGGAACCAGCCCGCCTCCGCTGCCGCTACCGCCGCCGTCGCTACCGCCCGAGCAGGCAACCAGAAGCCCGCCCAGCATCATCACTGCCAACGCCTTTCCTGCACGCATCCCCAGCTCTCCATGGCGCACCTGTGCCGGTGCATCGTATCCGGGGGAGGTTACAGGCATGGGCCGAGGACCGGAATCCAGCGGCGGCTCAACCAGGAAATGCGGGGTGCTGCAGCGCCTGGGCGGGCGCGATGATCGTCAGGCCCGGAATGGAAGGCGCCTCGAGCAGGTCGGCATCACCACGCACCACCCACTGGCTTTCGGCAGCGAGGGCGGGGACAGACGTCAGTTTCGTCCGAGCGTCAGGCAACTTCCACCCAGCCTATCTCTTCGCTCGCGAGCAGCGTTTCGATGTGTTCGCGCTGCTCGCGCAGTATGCGAAGCACAGCAGCCTTATCCCTGTTTCCGCAGCGCAGGAGTATCAGCTTCGGTGGCGTGCCCAGGACTTCGGCGAGATCCCGGAAATCGTCGTCCTTGGTAACGAGGATGTAACCATTGTCGGCGGCATAGTCGCGAATCTCCCGGTCCGTTTCCCGCTCCAGCCCAACAAGGCAGACTTGCGTTGTCCCTGGATAGTCATCCTGCAGAAAAGGAACAAGCTTGCGCGACAGATTCTCGTCCAGCAGCAGCTTCACAGATTCGAAAGCGTTCGGCCGTGGCGCTCACGCCCCGCCGCGAAACTGAGGCAGGCCTGGATGTCAGCCGCCTCCAGCTCTGGGTAGTCCTCCAGGATCTGCGCGACGGTTTGCCCTTCGGCGAGCCATCCCAGGACATCGGCGACGGTAATCCGGAGGCCGCGCACACACGGTCTTCCGCCGCGCTTCCCGGCTTCGATCATTATGCGGTCTCCGATCTCCATTGATGTCTCCGTTCGCTCGTTAACGCCGAATAGCCTACCGGATGGCGCATCCGCGACGCGAGCGGGCCAGTCGGGGGGATATGAGAACCAGGAAGACGTGGACAGAACACGGTATGCGGCATCCTCACTCAGCAGCCACCGGCTTTCGGCTGCGAGGGCAGCCTGGATGAAGGCGCCCTGCGGATCACGGCATTCTGCCGCCGGGCCCTGCCCGCGGCCTGCGCATCCGCCACTCGCTGCAGGCGGTCGGTGAGGATATTGGTATCGAGCGGCCAGTTCACCGGCCGCGCCACTCATCCCGCAGCCGGTCCTCCGCGGCCAACGCATCGTCCGCCCGATCACGCCGGATGCCGAAGGGCGAACCCTGGTTCGACCGATGCTCGGCGATATACAGCGCAACGGCACGACGCACCACCTCCAGCGCGGCACGTTCCTTGTCCGGCAGATCGATGAGGGCACGCATGGTCAGAACGTCGTCGGACGTTGATGAGTGATGGCACCACCAGCGCGGTGCTACTCCAGACCGGCGGCACGCCACATGAGGTCGAAGCCGTAGAGGGTGGCGTCGAAGTCGTAGCTGACGAGGCCCAGCGCGTTGACGTTGCGGCCGGAGGGCGCGTCGTAGCCGGGCCAGTTGTGGCCGCCGCGGGTGACGGTGACCATGTAGCTCTTGTGGCCTTCGGGGGCGGTGCAGTCGGCGAAGCGCTCGATGACGACATCGCCGGCGATCTCGCCCCTGCCCGCGGCGCCCGCGGGGATGACCGAGGCCTCGACTTCGTCGCTGCAGCCGTTGTTGGGGCCGAACACGTCGAGGAACAGGCCGGGCTGCTCCCTGAGCACCGCCGTGGTCACGCCTTCGGGGATGCCGTCGACCTCGCCGTCGGCGTAGTCCTCGTTGATGGGTGGGACGCCGCCGCGGATGGGATAGGTGATGATGCCGATGTAGGGCGAGAGCGGGTCGTTGATGCCGTGCACCTGCACGCTGCCCACCGGCGGGTTGTCCTTGCATGCCTCGGCTTCCAGCGCGCTGACGGCGCCGCCGACGGTCATGAAGGCGTCGACTTCGTCGGGGTACTGGCAGGCCAGGCGCATGGCGTAGGTGGCGCCGTTGGACAGGCCGCTGGCGAACTGCGGCAGCTCGGCGCCGCCGAAGCGCGCGAGGGCGTGGTCGCGGGCGGTGCGGGCGTACTGCAGATAGTCGTCGATGGAGCCGACCAGCGGCGCGAGGTTGTCCAGTGCGTCGGCCACGTCGCCCAATGTGCCGGCATTCCCGAAGAGGGCGTCCAGCAGGCCGACGGGCAGACCGATGCCCTCCAGCAGCCCGAACAGCGGGGAGTCGACGCCCCCCAGCAGGTCGAGCAACGGCAGATCGCCGAGGCCGCTTTCCTCGATGCTGTCGAGCAGGCCGGTGGGCGAGAACTGCTGCCAGTTGCCCCCCGGCGCGCCGGGCAGAATCACCATCGCATTGCGGCCCTTGACCAGCTCGTGCAGGCGCATCTGCGTGCCGTAGGTGTGCGCGGCCTTGTTGGGATCGCGCAGCAGCTCGCGGAAATGCAGGCTGGTGACGACGGCGCGCGGGTCGGTGTCGGCCGGGCGCAGCACGACGTATTTCAGGAAGCCGGCGTAGGTGTCGGCGTCCTCGATGGCGACCGTCTCCACCACCACGCCATCGCAGGCCGGGACTTCGTCATAGGAGAAGCCGCCATTGCCGAAGGTGCCTTCGCAGTACTCGTGATAGGCCGGCGCGCAGTCCTGGCCGGCGTCGATGCGGTCCGGCCCGAAGTTGTCCTGGCAGCGGCCGGCGAGGTTTTCGCCGCCGCCCGGGCCATCACCCTCGCTGCGGCCGTCCTCGCCGTCGGGCGGCATGGTGGAATCGGCCCCCTGCCCGCCGCCTCCGCAGGCGGCGAGCAGGACGATGGCGGCGATGCTCGTCGCGCGCGCAAGAACACTGGGCATAGGGGGTCTCCTGCCTGACGCTGGCTATATTTCTTGTACGTAAGTTTCTGCAGGGTACCCACTCTCTCCTGCACACGAAGTCACCGACGGCGACGGCGCATGTAGGAAATTGGCGACAGCGGAGGTGTCGCTAGCTCGGCCGGCCGTTCGCCCTGATCACGGCGCGCGCGAATGCCTCGAAGTCTCCGAGGTGCTGTGTCGCGATCACGTGCACGATTTCCCAGTCGATTTAGGCATAGGCATGCACCGCAAGGTTACTGAACCCCACGGCACGCCGGAGCTGCTGCCCCACGTCCTTGTCAATCGCGCCCGACTCGACCAGTTGCTCGAAGGACTGCGCCATAGACTCGGGTGGTGGCAGCCCCGTGTCGGCGAGCAGATGGCTGGCAAGGTCCACACTCAGCTGAACAGCACGGCTGATGTTGAGAACGAGGATGTCCTGCGCATCGACATCGCCGCGAAGGGCCCCGGCATCGCGCGGGCACTTGTCGCGCACTCGTTGAAGACAGCGCCGCAGCGAATCGAGCTTGCGCTCGACGACTACCCGATCCATGTGCTTCGGCGTTCCGCCAGCATGCGATCCACATAGGGCAGGAAATCGGCGGCGTCGAACAGGTGCCGTCGGACCAGTTCGGCGTAGTCGGCGTTGGCGCCTTTCAGGCGCACGCCGTGCTTGAGGATCTGGCCGAGCAATGGCTCGCCGACACTCTGCAGATCGACGAGATCCACGGGGCGCCCCGTGGCGTCGGCCAGTTGCGTTATCAACGCCTGCTTGGCGGAGGCGTCGAGTGGAACGCCCGTGTCGACAGCGATATCGACATCGCTGTCGGGCCGCTGCCTGCCGCAGGCAATGGAGCCGAAAAGAATGGCAGTGCGCACATCCGCGTGCTCGGCGACGAACCGCGCGATGCGATCGCGCGATTCATCGCCCATCACGGAACTCCATGGCACGACTGTGCTCATGCCGCCATGGTGCGGTCAGTCGCGTTGCGACGCAACGCGGGCGTCCTTGCGGCTCAGTCGAGCCCGGCGGCGCGCCACATGAGGTCGAACCCGAACAGCGTGGCGTCGAAGTCGTAGCTCACGGCACCGAAGAGGTTGACGGGCTGACCGGACGGCGCATCGTAGCCCGGCCAGTTGTGGCCGCCCTGGGTGATGGTGACCATGTAGCTCTGCTTGCCCGCGGCGTTGCTGCATTCGGCGAAGCGCTCGATGACGACATCGCCGGCCTGCTCGCCCATGCCGGCGACCCCCGCCGGCTGCACGCTTTCCCTGAGCTCACCGCCGCAGGCGTTGTTGGGCGCGAACACGTCCAGGAACAGCCCGGGCTGCTCGCCGAGCACGGCCTCCGTGAGTCCGTCGCCGATCCCGACCGAGCCACCGTCGAGGAGATCGACCGGGATCGGCGGCACGCCGCCGCGTATGGGATAGGTGATGACGCCCACGTAGGGCGAAAGCGTGTCGTTGACGCCGTGCACCTGCACGCTGCCGACCGGCGGCTGCCCCATGCAGGCTTCGGCCTCGGTGGCGCTGACGGCCCCGGCGACGCTCATGAAGGCATCCACTTCATCGGGATAGCGACAGGCCAGGCGCATGGCGTAGAGACCACCGTTGGAAAGGCCGCTGACGAACTGCGGGAGATCGGCGCCGCCGAAGCGCTGGAGCGCGTCATCGCGGGCGATCCGGATGTACTCGAGGTAGTCGTCCGCGGACCCCGCCAGCGGTGCCAGATTGTCGAGCACGTCGGCGAGATCGCCCAGCGTCCCGCCCGAGGAGAGCAGATCGTCGAGCAGGCCGATGGGCAGCCCCAGCCCTTCGAGCAGGCCGAGCAGCGGGTTGTCGCCACCCTCGCCGCCACCCAGGATGTCGAGCAGCGGAATGCCTGCCAGACCGCCGGTGCCGATCGTGTCGATGAGCCCGGGAAGCGGCGTCTGCTGCCAGTTGCCGCCGGGGGCGCCCGGCAGGATCACCATGACCTGACGCCCCCTGACCAGCTCGGCAAGGCGCATCTGGGCCGCGAAGGTATGGGCGGCCGTCGCCGGTTCGCGCAGGATCTGACGGAAGTGCAGGCTGGTGACGACCGCCCTGGGGGCCACGCCCGTGGGCCGCAGTACCACGTAGTCGAGGAAGCCGGCGAAGGTCTCGCCGCTGTCGCCGGTGACGGTTTCCACCGTGACGCCGTCGCAGGGCGGTGTTTCCTCGTAGAGGAAGGCTCCGTCGCCGAAGGTGCTGTCGCAGAAGGCGTGATAGACCGGGGCGCAGTCCTCGCCCTCGTCGATGCGGTCGGGTCCGAAGTCGCCGGCGCAGCTGCGCGCGTCGGGGGTATCGCCGCCGCCGGAGTCGCCTCCGCCATCGCCCCCGGAGCCGCCGTCTCCGCCGTTGTTGCCGCCGCCACCGTCGTCGACGGGCGGCGTGGGCTCGTCGGCACCGCTTCCGCCGCCGTCGCCTCCGCAAGCGGCGAGCATGCCGATGACCATAACGGCGAATGCACGCCGGAACGCATTGTTCATGATGCGAGGCCTCTTCTTCTTGGGGGTGGCGCTTCCTCCCGCGCTGCCATCTCGCATGGTAGGGAAGCGGCTATGCCGTGGTGCCCGCCTCGTACGATGCACGGTGTCGGCATTTGTCGATTTCTTGTGGCTCCGCTCGCGCAATCACGACATCCGCGCGACGGAAGGCCTTGTCCGGCTGCATCCCCTGATCCGGAGCGAGGATGCGACGCCGGCGTCACATTAGCACAGTGCGGAAAGCCCGCTGACGGCCGTCGAGCGGCTGCGCCCCGTCACTCCCATTCGATGGTGGCAGGCGGCTTGCCGGAGATGTCGTAGACCACGCGGGAGACGCCGGGCACTTCGTTGACGATGCGACGGGCGCAGGTGTCCAGCAGGTCGTAGGGCAACTGCGCCCAGCGCGCGGTCATGAAGTCGACGGTCTCCACCGCGCGCAGGCCGATGACCGGCGCGTAGCGGCGACCGTCGCCGGTCACGCCGACGCTGTTCACCGGCAGGTAGACCGCGAAGGCCTGGCTGACGTGGTCGTACCAGTCGGCCTTGCGCAGCTCCTCGATGAAGATGGCGTCGGCCAGGCGCAGCGTGTCGGCTGCGTCCTTGTGCACGCGGCCGAGGATGCGCACACCCAGACCGGGGCCGGGGAACGGGTGGCGCATGATCATGTCGCGCGGCAGCCCCAGCTCCAGGCCGATGGCGCGCACCTCGTCCTTGAAGAGCTCGCGCAAAGGCTCGACGAGCTTCAGCTTCATGTGCTCGGGCAGGCCGCCGACATTGTGGTGCGACTTGATGACGTGCGCCTTGCCGGTCTTGCCGCCGGCGGACTCGATGACGTCCGGGTAGATGGTGCCCTGGGCCAGGAACTCGACATCGGTGAGCTTGCCGGCCTCTTCGTCGAAGACCTCGATGAAGGTGCGGCCGATGATCTTGCGCTTGGCCTCGGGATCGGCCTCGTCGGCCAGCGCGTTCAGAAAGCGGTCCTCGGCATCGACGCGGATGACGCGCACGCCCAGGTGCTGCTCGAACACGCGCATGACCTGATCGCCCTCGTGCAGGCGCAGCAGACCGTTGTCGACGAACACGCAGGTCAGCTGGTTGCCGATGGCCCTGTGCAGCAGCGCCGCCACCACCGACGAGTCGACCCCGCCGGACAGCCCCAGCAGCACATGCCGGTCGCCGACCCGCTCGCGCACGCGGGCGGTCAGATCCTCGACGATGTTGGCCGGGGTCCACGCGCGCGCACAGCCGCAGATGTCGTGGACGAAGCGCTCCAGAACACGCTTGCCCTGAGTGGTGTGGGTGACCTCGGGATGGAACTGCAGACCGTAGTAGTGGCGCTCCGGGTCGGCCATGCCGGCAATCGGCACGTCACCGGTCTCGGCGATGCGCACGAAGCCCTCCGGCAGCGCCGTGACCTGGTCGCCGTGGCTCATCCAGACATCCAGGTAGGCCGCGCCGTCGGCCTCGACGTGATCCTCGATGCCGCGCAGCAGGGGCGAGTGGTTGCGCGCCCGCACGCGCGCATAGCCGAACTCCTGCACCGCGCCCGCCGCGACCGTGCCGCCCAGTTCCGCGGCCATGGTCTGCATGCCGTAGCAGATGCCCAGCACCGGCACGCCAGACTGCCAGACGCCGTCGCCGGCACGCGGCGAACCGTCCGCGATCACGGTCTCCGGACCGCCGGACAGGATGATGCCGCTGGGTGCGAAGTCGCGGATCTCGTCGGCGGTGGTGTCCCAGGGATGCAGCTCGCAGTAGACCCCGGCCTCGCGGACGCGGCGGGCTATGAGCTGGGTGTACTGGGAACCGAAGTCCAGTATGAGAATGCGGTGGGCGTGGATGTCGGTCATGGCGGGCACCGGCGCGGAGCGCGCCATGATACGGGAGGCGCCCCCTGCCGTGCGGACTGCCAGCGGCGCGCGACTATTCCGGTGTCGCGCCCTCGAGCCGGTCCGACAGCGCCCTGGCGCGCACCTGCACGTCGTACGGCGCATCCTGGATCGTCGGGCCGGACAGACCGAGCGCGTGCAGCACCCAGACGCCGAAGTCGAGCTTCTCCGGCGGCTCCACATCGGGAAGCCCGTGGATGATCACGCGCAGGTTGCGGTCCGATTCCACCAACGGATCGTCGGCATCGGGACGCACGACGATCACCGGCAGCTCCGCGACGGGGTCGCCTGCGCGCGCGCCGACGTCCGCCCCCGATACCGCAGGCATCGCGCCGAGCGCGGCCGCCGCGCCGCATGCCGTCAACAATCTGCAGGCGAGCGCACGGCTCGCATTCCGTACCGTCATGGTGCCCTCTGGCTGACGCGGGCCGGGATCGCTCGCGAACCCCGACGATGCTACGGCCGGCGTCCTCCGCCCGCCGTGATCTGGGTCAATCGCGCGGCAGGCGCGCGGGACGAAGCATCGAACGGTTCGGGATTCTCGAGGATGGCGCCGTCGGGCGCGCGCCTGCCGACGGCCCGCGCGGCGACGACGGGGCCGGGGCGGTTCGGCGACATGGCGGAAGCGGGAGCGCCGGCCGATCCGGTCGGCCTGCCCCGTGCCCGGGGCGACGCCGGTCGCTCGCGGCCGGCGGGGAGGGCGCCCTACTCCACCCGATAGTTCGGCGCTTCCTTGACGATGGTGACATCGTGCACGTGACTCTCGCGCATGCCGGCGGCGCTGATCTTCACGAAGCGGGTGGCGGTGCGCATGGTCTCGATGCTGTTGCAGCCGGTATACCCCATGGAGCTGCGCAGGCCGCCGACCAGCTGATGCACGATGGCGGCCATCGGACCCTTGTACGGCACGCGCCCCTCGATGCCCTCGGGCACGAGCTTGTCGGGATCGGCGGTGGACTCCTGGAAGTAGCGGTCCTTGCTGCCCTGGCTCATCGCGCCCATGGAGCCCATGCCGCGGTACGACTTGTACGAGCGGCCCTGATAGAGCTCGACCTCGCCGGGGGCTTCCTCGGTACCGGCCAGCATCGAGCCGATCATCACGGCGTGGGCGCCGGCCGCGATCGCCTTGGAGAGATCGCCGGAGTAGCGGATGCCGCCGTCCGCGATCAGCGGCACGTCGGTGCCCCTGAGCGCATCGGCCACTTCCATGATGGCCGAGATCTGCGGCACGCCCACGCCCGCGACCACGCGCGTGGTGCAGATGGAGCCGGGGCCGATGCCCACCTTGACGGCGTCGGCCCCGGCCTCGATGAGCGCCCTGGCGGCATCGGCGGTGGCGATGTTGCCGCCGATCACCTGCATGTCCGGATACTGCTTCTTGACCCACGCCACGCGCTCGAGCACGCCCGAGCTGTGACCGTGCGCGGTATCGACCACGACCACATCCACGCCGGCGTCGACCAGCGCCTCGACGCGCTGCTCGGTGTCGCCACCGGTGCTGACCGCGGCGCCGACACGCAGGCGGCCGTGATCGTCCTTGCAGGCGAACGGGAAGTCGGTGGACTTCTGGATGTCCTTGACCGTCACCATGCCGCGCAGCGCGAAGCCGTCGCCCACCACCAGCACCTTCTCGATGCGGTGCTCGTGGAGCTTGTGCATGATCTCCTCGCGCGACGCATCCTCGCGCACGGTGATCAGCCGCTCCTTCGGCGTCATGACCACCGATACCGGCTCGCCGAAACGGGTCTCGAAACGCAGGTCGCGGCTGGTCACGATGCCCACCAGCTCCTCGCCGTCCACCACCGGCACGCCGGAAATCTGGTTGGCCCGGGTGAGCTCCAGGACCTCGCCGATGGTGAGATCCGGGGACACCGTGATGGGGTCGACGATGATGCCGGACTCGTACTTCTTGACGCGGCGCACCTCGCCCGCCTGGGCCTCCGGCGACATGTTCTTGTGCACGATACCGATGCCGCCTTCCTGCGCCAGGGCGATGGCGAGGCGCGCCTCGGTCACGGTGTCCATGGCCGCCGACAGCAGCGGCACGCGCAGGTCGATGGCTCGGGTCAGGCGCGTGCTGATATCGGCCGTGCGGGGAAGGATCTTCGAATAGGCCGGCACCAGCAGCACGTCGTCGAAGGTGAGGGCCTCGAAGAGGATGCGCGAGGAATCCTGGGTCATGGCGGGAGGCTTGCTGGGCATGTCGTAGTATAACGCCTCACCCTCGCCTCCCGCCGCACCATGGCCAGCGCGCGCACCGCCCGCAGCTATACCGTCAGCGAGGTCGCCGGCCTGCTCGCCGACACGCTGCGCGCGAATTTCCCCACGCTGCGGGTCACCGGCGAGATCTCGAACTTCTTCCGCGCGCGATCCGGGCACTGGTACTTCCGCATCAAGGACGACAGGGCGCAGATCGAGTGCGCCATGTTCGCGTCCGACGCGCGCGGCGTGGCCTTCTCGCCCGCCGACGGCGACGAAGTCGAGATCAGCGGCCAGCTCGACTACTACGCGCCCAACGGCAAGCTGCAGATCAAGTGCCGCACCATGCAGCGCGGCGGCGAAGGCAGGCTGCTGGCGGCCTTCGAGGCGCTCAAGAAGCGCCTGGCCGCGGAAGGGCTGTTCGAGGAGGCGCACAAGCGCCCGCTGCCCACCTTTCCGCGCGCCGTCGGCCTGGTGACCTCGTCCGACGCCGCGGCGCTGCGCGACATCCTCACCACCCTCGAGCGGCGCTGGCCGATGGTGCCGCTCGTCCTGCTGCCGGTGCTCGTGCAGGGCGAGCGCGCCGCGCCGCAGATCGCCGCCGCGCTCGCGCAGCTGCCGGAACGCGCGCCCGAGGTCGACGTCATCGTGCTGGCGCGTGGCGGCGGCTCCATCGAGGATCTGTGGGCCTTCAACGAGGAGATCGTCGCGCGCGCCATCCGCGCGTGCGCGGTCCCGGTGGTCACCGGCGTCGGCCACGAGACCGACACCACCATCGCCGATTTCGCCGCCGATCTCCGCGCGCCCACGCCGACCGGTGCTGCGGAGCGGGTCGCGCCGGATCAGCAGGCAGTCGCGCAGCGCGTGGCGCAACTGCGCAACCGGCTCGCGCGCGCCGAGCAGCTGGCCGGGGAGGCGCGCGGCCAGCGCCTGGACGCGCTGACGCGGCGGCTGGCGCGGGTCTCGCCGCTGATGCGGCTGCAGACGCTCGACCGGCGCCGCATCGAGCTGAGCCAGCGCCTGACCGGCATCGCGCGCCGGCAGGCCGGCACCGACAGCAGCCGCGCCCGAGCGCTGGGTGCGCTGCGCGAGCGTCTGCACCGGGCCGCCAGAGCCCAGATCCAGCGCCAGTACGCGCGACTGGAGCGCGAGCGCAGCCTGCTGCGCGCCCACAACCCGCACCGACGCCTCACGGTCGATGCGCCGGCCCGGATCGCCCAGGCCCGCGCCGCCCTTCGACGCGCCACCGCGCAGCGCCTGGAGAATCAGCGACAGCGACTCCGGACCGCGCAGACCGGTCTGCGTCAACTGGGACCGCAGTCCACGCTCGGACGCGGCTACGCCATCGTCCAGCACGGTGACGACGGCGCCATCCTGCGCGACCCGGCGCACACGCACACGGGCGCCCCGTTGCGCCTGCGCCTCGCCCGCGGCAGTCTTGGGGCCATCGCCGGGGAGCCGCTCTCCGAGCGCAATGGCGACGAGGGAGAGAACAAGCCATGATCCTGGTGCTGGGCGCCGGCGGAACGGTCGGACGCCATCTCTGCAACGAGCTCGAGACGCGCGGCGTCGAGTACCGCGCGGCCTATCGCGATGCCGCCAAGCTCGAGGCCGCGCTCGCCGAGGACATCGATGCAGTCGAGGTCGACCTGGCCCGGCCGCAGACCATCAAGGCCGCCATGGCCGACATCGAGCGCGTCTTTATGCTGACCGCGGCCACACCGCAGCTGGCGGAGCTCGAACGCAACGCGATCAGCGCCGCGCTCAAGGCCGGGGTGCAGCACGTCGTCAAGGTATCGGTCTGGGAAGCCGACACCGCCGACTACAGCTTCGCGCGCTGGCACGCACCCGCCGAGGAAGCGCTGGCGGAATCCGGACTGTCCTACTGCCTGCTGCGCCCCAACGGCTTCATGCAGAGCGCGGCACAGGGCATGGAAGCCACCGTGCGCGATCACGGCGCCTTCTACACACCGACCGCGCGCGCGGCGGCGGCCTACGTCGATGCGCGCGATGTGGCTGCCTGCGCATCGGCCCTCCTGGTCGACGACCCGCCGGTCCCCGAGCGCCGCGTCTGGGAGCTCACCGGCAGCGAAGCCCTGGACGCGCATGCCGTCGCCGAGTGCCTTTCGCAGGCCATCCGGAAGCCGGTACGCGCCGTCGAGGTCAGCGCGTCGGTCTACCGCGACGGCCTGCTGGCCGCCGGCATGCCGGAATGGATGGCCGATGCCCTCGTCGACATGTCCGAGCGCCAGTCCCAGGGCGGCTTCGGCCGGGTCACCGAGGACATCGAAACCCTGACCGGGGAGAAGCCGCGGACACTCGCCGACTACTTCGCCGAAGTGGCCGAGAACTTCCGGAACTGAAGCGAGCGTCGCTCATTCCAGCCCTCTTCCCAACGTTTCAGGGGACGACTATTTAGGGGACAGTATGCTGATACCGGCAGCTCGGCAGCTTGCCCGCCCCCGGCACACGGGAATAAATATACTGTCCCTATTCGTCCCGTCCCTATTCGTCCCGGCATCCTGCCCTGCGCGGACAACGGAACCACACGAGAGAAATGGGGACGGGCGCCTGGGAGAGGGACAGTATACTGATTTTCTGTAGATGCTCGCGCGTGGTCCGCGTTCGCGCGAGAAAATCAGTATACTGTCCCCGCCTCGACGTCGCCGCCCTCTCCGGGATTAAGTGTACTGTCCCCGTATCCGGGCGCCACCTCCTCCGGGTATCGGTATGCCGTCCCCTTGTAGACGCGGGATTCCGTGCCCTGCCACGGCCTGCGCGTCGCCGGTTCCGAGCGACTCCCGGCGACCGGGGATCGACATACCGTCCCCTGTATACGGGTGCTGCACGACATGCGGAATCTGCTCCGCGGGCCCGGCATGTGGGCCGCCGGCGGCCGCGACGCTAGCGCTTGACGTGCGACATCAGTCGCCGGCGCTTCTTGCGCTGGCGCTGGGTGAGGACGTTCTTGCGGTCCTTGTAGGGGTTGTCACCGGTACGCAGGGTCAGCACGAGCGGAATGCCGGAAAGACCGAAGTGCTCGCGGAAGCAGTTCACCAGATAGCGCTTGTAGGACGGCGACAGACGCTCGGTGAGGTTGCCGTGGATGACGATCTTGAGCGGGTTCTTGCCACCCTGGTGCGCGAAGCGCAGCTTGGTGCGGCGACCGAGCGAGGCCGGCGGCTGGTGGCGCGCCACGGCATCGGCGAGCACGCGGTTGAGCTCGGGGGTGGACAGGTCGGCGGTCACGCTGGCGTGGACTTCCTCGACGCGCTTCATCAGGGGCTTGAGGCCGGTGCCGCGGGCGGCGGAGGTGGTCACCAGCGGCACGAAGTCGCCGAACGGCAGCTTGCGCGCAACCTCGCTGCGCACGCGGTCGCGCACCTCGTCCTCGAGTCCGTCCCACTTGTTGACCGCGAGCACCATGCCCCGGCCGCGCTCGGCAATCAGGCCCATGAGGCGGGCATCCTGCTCGCCGATGTCGCCGCGCGCGTCGACCATCATGATGACCACGTGCGCGCTGTCGATGGCCTGCAGCGTCTTGACGATCGAGAACTTCTCGATGGCCTCGCGCACGCGGGCGCGCCGGCGCACGCCGGCGGTGTCGATGAAGGTGTAGGCGGTGCCTTCGTGCTCGAAGTCGACCTCGATGGCGTCGCGGGTGGTGCCCGGCATGTCGGCGGCCAGCAGGCGCGGCTCGCCGATGAGCTTGTTGACCAGGGTGGACTTGCCGACATTCGGCCGGCCCACGATGGCGACGCGGATGCGGTCGTCCGCGTCGGCGTCCGGCTGGTCGATCTCGGCCGCCTCCGGCAGGCCTTCCAGCACGTCCATGAGCATGCGCGTCACGCCGTGGCCATGCTCGGCGGAGATCATCAGCGGCTCGCCGAGCCCGAGCTCGTGGAACTCGAGCTCGCCGCCCGCCCTGGTGCCGTCCAGCTTGTTGACCACCGGCACCACCGGCTTGCCGCTGCGGCGCAGGAAATCGGCGATGGCGCGATCGGCGGGCATGACGCCCTCGTGGGCGTCGAGCAGCAGCAGCACGCGATCGGCCTCGTCGATGGCGATGCGCGCCTGGCTTTCGGCGAGCGCGGCGAGCGGATCGGCCTCCTCCGGCATCAGGCCGCCGGTATCGACGACGATGAAGCGCCAGCCGCTGTGCGTGGCGACGCCGTACTGGCGGTCGCGCGTCAGTCCGGCGAAGTCGGCGACCAGCGCGTCACGCGTGCCGGTGAGGCGATTGAAAAGGGTCGACTTGCCGACGTTCGGGCGACCGACCAGCGCCAGCGTGGGCAATCCGGCGCGGGCGCGCATCGGTGGCTAGTCCTCCCGACGTGCGCCCAGCACGACGAGCCGGCCCTCGACATCGGCGAGGTACAGACGCGCGTCGTCCACCATCGGCGCCGCTGCCACGCGTGCGCCCATCTGGCGGGTGCGCCCGACGATGCGGCCATCGTCCGGCGACAGGTAGTGGATGTACCCCTCGAAATCGGCGACGACCGGGAAGCCGTCGTGCACGGCGGGCGTGCTCAGACGCCGCCACGCCAGCGCCTCCGACTTCCACGCGGCGGCACCGTTGCTGGTCTCCAGTGCCCACACCGCGCCCTCCTCGTCACTGACGTAGAGGCGCTCGCCGTCATCGGACAGCGCGGCACCGGTGTAGGTCTTGATGGCACGCCGCCAGCGCACTTCGCCGTTGAAGCGATCGAGCGCGGCGATGTCACCGCCGTAGGACATGGCGTAGATGGTGTCGCCGCGGAGCAGGAGGCCGGCGTCGATGTCGGCGATGCGCTCCAGCTCGGAGCGCCCGCTGGGCACGGACACGCTCTGCTCCCAGGCGGACTCGCCGTCGGACAGGCGCTGCGCCACCAGGCGCCCGGTCTCCAGACCGCTGACCACGACCGGACCGGCGATGAGGGGCGCGGCCATGCCGCGCAGCGTCAGGGGCGGCACGGTGCGGCCGGTGACCCAGACCTGACTGCCGTCCTCGGCCGACAGCGCGCTGACGCGACCATCGACGCTGCGCACGATCACGACCTCGCCGTTGCTGGCGGGCGGCGCCACCACTTCACTGGAGACGGTGGTGCGCCACAGCTCGCTGCCGTCGGCGCGCGACAGCGCCACGACCTCGGCATCGCGGCTCGCGACCAGCACCTGGTCGCCCTCGACGGTGGGCCCCGCCGACAGGCGCAGGTCGGTGTCGATCTCCCAGATGGGATCGCCCTCGGCGCGGTCGAGCGCGAACACGTTGCCGTGCGCGTCGGCCGTGAAGATGGCATCGCTGCGCAGCGCGGTGGTCAGGCCGAGCTCGAGCTCGTCGGTGTCCGGGCCGCGCCCGCTGCGCCAGATGCGCTCGGGGTCGACCTGCGGGCTCTCGATGGTCTCGAGCACGGCCGGCTGACGCACCGACTTGCCGCCACCGCAGCCCGCGGCGAGCAGCGTGGCGGCGATCAGCGCGACCGGCAGCAGTGCCTCTCGGCGAATGATCGGCAACATCATGCGTCCGCCACCTCGGCCACGTCGGCGAGATCGTCGACCTTCTGCTGCAGCAGCTCCCGACTCTCCGGCGGCGCGCCGGACAGCGCGCGGCGGTAGGCCGCCAGCGCCTCGGCGCGCTGACCCTGGGCGACCAGGATGTCGCCGCGCAGCTCCTCGCCCACCGCGATGAACGGACCGAGCGCTTCCTCGTCGAGCATGGCGAGCGCGGCATCGGCATCGCCCTGCGCCCAGCGCACACGCGCGAGCCGCAGGGTGGCGAGATGGGCCATGGCGGGGTCGTCGGTATGGTCGCGCGCCCAGCCCAGCAGATCGGCGGCGGCATCGAGCTCGCCGGCTTCTACCCGCGCGGCGGCCAGACGCAGCGACGCCGCCACGGCATAGGGCGTGCCGGCGTAGTCCGCGACCAGCGCCTCGCGCGCGCTGGTGGCGCCGTCGGTCCGGCCGGCGTCGAGCGCCTCCACGACATTGCGGAACAGGTTGCTGGCCGCCTCGGCCTCGCGCTCCTGCGCGGCCTGCCAGGCATTCCAGCCCACGATGCCGCCGATGCCGAGCACCAATCCGCCGATCAGCGGCTTCCAGTTCTCGGACCACCATTTCTGGAGGCGCTCTACTTGTTCGTCTTCGTCGTAGGCCACGGGGTTCTCGTCAGGCGTTGGGCTGGCCGTCCCGCAGCGCCTGCTGCAGGTAAGCCACGGCCTCGTCGGTGGGCAGGGTGCGCTGCGCATCGCGCGCGCGCAACGATTTTATCTGAAGCGTCCCGGCGGCGAGCTCTTCCGGGCCGAGCACGACGGCCCAACCGGCACCGCTGCGATCGGCACGCTTGAACTGGGCCTTGAAGCTGCCGCCGCCGGCGTTGACCACGGTGCGCAGGCCGCGGGCGCGGAGCGTGGCGCCGATCTGCTGCGCGCCGGTCATGCACTCGTCGCCGTGCCAGCAGAGGTAGACCTGCGGCATCTCGCCGGCGGCATCGGCCTGGTCCTGGGCCAGCAGCAGCGCCACGCGCTCGATGCCCAGCGCGAAGCCGACGGCCGGGACGTCGCCGCCGCCGAGCTGCGCCACCAGCCCGTCGTAGCGGCCGCCGGCGCAGACCGTCCCCTGGGCGCCGAGCCGATCGGTGGTCCATTCGAAGACGGTGTGCGTGTAGTAGTCCAGGCCGCGGACCAGATTGCTGTTGAGCTTCCACTCGATGCCCAGCGCCTCGAGCCCCTCGCAGACGGCGCCGAAGTGCGCGCGCGAATCGTCGTCCATCGCGGCTTCCATGCTGGGGGCGTCGGCGATGGCGGCGCGGGTGTCGGGATGCTTGCTGTCCAGCACGCGCAGCGGGTTGGTCTCGATGCGCTTGCGCGCGTCCTCGTCGAGCGCGTCGGCGCGGCCGCGCAGGAAGTCGCGCAGCTGGTCGCGATAGGCCGCGCGGCATTCGGGACTGCCCAGGCTGTTGATCTCCAGCGTCAGCCCGCCGAGGCCCAGCGCGCGCCACAGCGCGGCGGAAAGCGCGATCACCTCGATGTCGCAGGCCGGATCGGCCATGCCGAAGGCCTCGATGCCGAACTGATGGAACTGCCGGTAACGGCCGGCCTGCGGCCGCTCGTGGCGGAACATCGGGCCGGCGTACCAGAAGCGCTGCTGCTGGTTGTGCAGCAGGCCGTGCTCGATGCCGGCGCGCACGCAGCTGGCGGTGCCCTCCGGGCGCAGGCTCATGTGCGTCTTGTCGCGATCGAGGAAGGAGAACATCTCCTTCTCGACGATGTCGGTGGCCTCGCCCACCGAACGCTTGAACAGCTCGGTCGACTCCAGCATGGGCAGATGGATCTGCCGGTACCCGAAACCGGCCGCGACCGCGCGCGCGGCGTCGGTGATGCGCTGCCAGCGCTCGGCCTCGTCGGGCAGGATGTCGCGGAAACCGCGCAGGGACTGGAGCTTCATGCGCCCCGCCCTTCGTCGTCGGCATCGTCGGCGGCCCTGCGCGCAGCCAGGCGCTCGCGCACCAGCGCCTCCAGCCGGTCGACCAGATCGGCGTTGTGCGCCTTGTGGGCGATCTCGCCGTCGACGTAGACCGAGTTCGGATAGCCGCCGGCCACGCCCAGCGTGGCCTCGCGCGCCTCGCCCGGGCCGTTCACGACGCAGCCGATGACGGCCACGTCCATGGATTCATCGATGTCCTCGAAGCGCTGCTCGAGCTCGGCGACGGTCTCGATGACGTTGAAGTTCTGCCGCGAGCAGCTCGGGCAGGCGATGAGGTTGATGCCGCGCGAGCGCAGATGCAGCGACTTGAGAATGTCCCAGCCCACGCGCACTTCCTCGACCGGGTCGGCCGCCAGCGACACGCGCAGGGTGTCGCCGATGCCCTCGGCGAGCAGCATGCCGAGCCCGATGGCCGACTTCACGCTGCCCGCGCGCTGACCGCCGGCCTCGGTGATGCCGAGGTGCAGCGGCTGGTCGATCCGAGCGGCGAGCTTGCGGTAGGCGTCGACGGTCATGAACACGTCGGAGGCCTTGAGGCTGATCTTGAAGTCCGGGAAATCGAAGCGGTCGAGGATGTCGATGTGGCGCAGCGCCGACTCCACCAGCGCGTCGGCATTGGGCTCGCCGTACTTCTCCTGCAGGTCGCGCTCCAGCGAGCCGGCGTTGACGCCGACGCGTATCGGGATGCGATGGGCGCGCGCGCAGGCGACCACCTCGGCGATCTTCTTCTCGCCGCCGATGTTGCCGGGATTGATGCGCAGGCAGTCGGCCCCGGCCTCGGCGGCGGCGATGCCGCACTTGTAGTTGAAGTGGATGTCGGCGACCAGCGGCGTGTACCCGACCTGCTTGCGGATCTCGCCGAAGGCCTCGGCCGCCTTGAGGGTGGGCACCGACACCCGCACGATGTCGGCACCGGCCTTCATGCAGGCCTTGATCTGGGCGACCGTGGCGTCGACATCCTCGGTGTCGGTGCTGGTCATGGTCTGAACCGCCACCGGCGCGTCGCCGCCCACGGCGACGCGGCCGACGCGGATCTGGCGACTCTTGCGACGCTGGATCTGGTGCGTGGATCGCATGGAACCCTCGCTACTCGAGCGTGATCTCGGCCGTGTTGTTGCTGCGCGTGACCGCGGCCAGATCGACCCGCTCGCCGCGCCAGCGCGCATCGGTGCCGGGCGCGTAGCCGACGAAGAGCGTCAGCGGGGTCTCGCCCTCGATGCGCTCGCTGCTGCCGGCGTTCATCAGATCGTTGATCAGGGTCCGGCCACCCGCATCGCGCACGCGCAGCCAGGAGTTCTCCTCGAAACGCAGGCTCAGGACCGGCGAACCGGCCGCCTCGCCGGTATCGGTGCCGGCGGCGGGGGCCTCGGCCACCGCTTCGCTGCCGGGTGCGGCCTCCGCACCGGATTCGGCCGGCGCCGCCGTCGTCGCATCCGCGGCGTCCGCGGCTTCCGCCGCGCCGGATTCGTCACCGGCAGCCGGGCGCTCTTCCTCGCTGGTGCCGAAGAGGGGGTCGCCGGTGGCGGTGCCGTCGGTCACCGGCGTCTGCAGCAGCCACCAGCCGACCATGGCGAACAGGCCGATCACCACCAGGATGAGCAGCAGCTGGAGCAGCCGGCGCACGAAGGACACGCCGCCACCGGCCACCACCGGGATCTTGTCGGGCAGCGCCGGCGCTGCGGGGCGGGCCTTGCGCTCGTAGGCGCCGACCACGGCATCGACGTCGGTTTCGAGCGTCAGCGCGCACTTGCGGTAGTAGCCGCGGACGTAGACCGGTTCCTTGAGAATCTCGAAGTCGTCGCACTCCAGCGCCATGATGGTGGCCTGGGGCAGCTTGGACGCCTCCGCCAGATCGGCGACCGAGATGCCGCGTGCCTCGCGTGCCTCGCGCAGCATCTCGCCGGGCGAAGCGGTCGCCGCAGTCGCTTCGCCCGCGGCTTCGGGTTCCGGCGCGCGCGGCCGGGCGGTGTCGGTTTCGGTATCGGTCATGGTGTGTCGCTGTTGGGCTGCGACGGCGGCGCGGCGAGCGCGGGCGCTTCGAAATCCGGATATTGTGCCGCGAGTTGATTGCGGTATTCCGCTGCCGCCTGATGGTCGCCCAGCGCGGCCTCGGTCTGCGCCCCCAGCCAGAGCACTTCCGCCGACGGGTCTGCAATCCGATCGTAGCGCGAGAGGAAGGCGCGCGCGCTCATGTACTCGCCCTGCCGGTAGCTCACCCAGGCCAGCTGCGCCATCGCGGTGGGATTCTGCGGATTGGCTTCGAGCGCCCGGCGCAGGAAGCCCTCGGCGCGTGCGGGGTCGGCGTCGCGCAGGCACAGGCCGGCGTTGGTCAGGGCCGTGGAACGGCCCACGTAGCCCGGCACTTCGGCGGCGCGCGCGAACTGCTCGACGGCGGCGTCGGCACGGCCGCGCGCGCACAGATAGGCGCCGTAGTTGTTGCGGATGTCCGGATCCTCCGGCGCCAGCCGCAGCGCCTGCCGGAAATGGTTGTCGGCGCCGGCGTCCTCGCCCTGCCGCGCCAGCAGCAGCGCATAGGTGGCATGCGCGGGCGCATAGCGGTCGTCGAGCGTCAGCGCCTTCTCCAGCTTCTCGCGCGCGGCGTCGTTGCGGCCGCGGCGGATATAGCCGGCACCGAGCTCGGTGTTGGCGCGTGCGGCTTCGCGCGCATCGGCACCACGCGGACCGCCGGTGCTGACGCAGGCGGATACGGCCAGCGCGCCCGCGATCAGCAGCACGCTTGCGGGCAGGCGGTGCGTCATGCGCTCACCACCGGGACACCCCCCAGCCGGTTCTTCTGACGGCTGGTCACGCGGCCGACCAGCTGGCCGCAGGCGGCGTCGATGTCGTCGCCGCGCGTCCGGCGCACCGTGGTGATGATGCGGCGCCGGCGCAGCTGCTCGGCGAAGGCGTCGACGCGCGCCGCCGGCGAGCGCTGGTAGGGCGCGCCGGGGAAGGGATTGAACGGAATGAGATTGACCTTCGCCGGCAGATCGCCGAGCAGGCGGCCGAGCGCGCGCGCGTGCGCATCGGTGTCGTTGACGCCGTCGAGCATGACGTACTCGTAGACGATGTGCGCCTTGTGCCCGCGCTCGGTGGTGTAGCGCCGGCACGCGGCCATGAGCTCATCGAGCGGGTACTTGCGGTTGATCGGCACCAGCTCGTCGCGCAGCGCGTCGTCGGGGGCGTGCAGGCTGACCGCGAGCGCGGTGTCGCAGTCGCTTCGCAGGCGGTCCATGAACGGCACCAGCCCGGAGGTCGACACCGTCACGCGCCGCTTGGACAGACCGAAGCCGAAATCGTCCAGGAAGATGCGGATGGCGGTGAGAACGGCCTGGTAGTTGGCCAGCGGCTCGCCCATGCCCATGAACACCACGTTGGTGATGGCGCGCTGGTTGTGCAGGTCGCCGCTGCCGCCGAGCGCGTGCGCGGCGAACCAGAGCTGGGCGACGATCTCGGCCGCGGTGAGGTTGCGCGACAGTCCCTGCTTGCCGGTGGAGCAGAAGCTGCAGTCCATGGCGCAGCCCACCTGGCTGCTGATGCACAGGGTGCCGCGGTAACGCTCGCTGCCGCGCTGCCCTTCCGGGATGAAGACGGTCTCCACGGCCTGGCCGTCGGCCGTCTCGCCCACGCGCAGCACCCACTTGCGGGTGCCGTCGGTGGATTCCTGGTGCGCCAGCACCTCGGGGGCGTCCACCGTGCAGTGCTCGGCGAGTCGCGCCCGCAGCGGGCGCGAGATGTTGGTCATGGCCTCGAAATCGGCGACGCCGTGGCGGTAGATCCACTGCATGATCTGGTCCGCACGGAAGGGCTTCTCGCCCATGCCGTCGAGCACGTCGCGCAGACCGGCGCGATCGTGCCCGAACAGATTGATGGTGTCGCCGCTCACGATGGCCCTATCGCGTACGCGGCGCGATCTCGGTGGCGCGGAAGAAGTAGGCGATCTCGCGCGCGGCGTTCTCGGCGCTGTCCGAGCCGTGCACGGCGTTCTCGTCGATGGACTGCGCGTAGTCGGCGCGGATCGTGCCCTGGGCGGCTTCCTTGGGGTTGGTGGCGCCCATGATCTCGCGGTTGCGCGACACCGCGTCCTCGCCTTCCAGCACCTGCACGACCACGGGACCGCTGACCATGAAGTTGACCAGATCGGTGAAGAACGGCCGCTCGCGGTGCACCTCGTAGAAACCCTCCGCCTCGCTGCGGGTCAGGTGCAGCATGCGCGCCGCGACGATCTTCAGGCCGGCCTGCTCGAAGCGGCTGTAGATCTCGCCGATGACGTTGGCCGCCACCGCGTCGGGCTTGATGATGGAAAGGGTGCGTTCGACCGCCATGCAAGGAACTCCAGGTTAGGGATAGTGCGGGGGGACACGGCCGGTACCGGCGCATCCGACAAAGCCCGCCATTCTAACCGTGCCCCGCATGGACCACCAGCCGAGCGGGGCGTTCCCGGCGGCGGCCGGGCCGAATCAGGTCGCGGCGTTCTCTTCCTGGTAGTGGAAGCTCTCGCCGCAGCCACAGAGCCCGGTGGCATTGGGGTTGTCGAAGCGGTAGACCTCGTTCAGCCCCTCGCGCCGGAAATCGACGCGCAGGCCGTCCAGCATGGGGAGATCGCGCCTGGCGACCACCACGGTGGCGCCGTTCTCCTCGAAGGTGACGTCGTGCTCACCGATCTCGTCGGCGTAGTCGAGCTTGTAGGCGTTGCCCGAGCAGCCGGTCGTGGTCACGCCCACGCGCAGGCCTATGCCCTGCCCGCGCTCGGCAAGCTGACGGCGGATGCGGTCTGCTGCGGCCTGGGTGACGGAGATGCTCATGATGCCTGCCTGTTCCGGTGAACTTCGCGGGATGGCGATTCGGCCATGCGCGCCTGCAGCGCGCGAACGGCATCCTCGCACAACCGCACACAGTGGCGACGGTCTTCCGCGATTTCAAGGGCATCGACGATAGCCTGCGTCGATGGCGGCTCGCCGGCCGCGCTCCAGATCTCGGCGCAATAGTCGGCCACGGCGATGGTGGTCGGGCATCCCACGGCGCTGAAGCGCACGCCCCGGGCCCCGGCGTGGAAGCCGATCTCGAGCTGATGCGCCGCATCGCGGGCGCAGGCGCTCACCGCTTCCGGAGGGGCACCGGCGTGCGCGGGCGCGGCGAAGCGCTGCCACACCGCCGGCGGGTAGCGTTCCGGCCCGATCGCCGCGGATGCGCTCATGCCGCGATCGCGCGCAGACGCGTCACCGCTTCGCCGATCACGGCCACGGCGCGATCGATCTGCGCGAGGGTCGTGTCTCGGCCGGTCGAGATGCGCAGCGCGGCGCCGGCCTGCCGGTCGTCGCGACCGAGCGCGCGCAGCACGTAGCTCGACTCGGCGGCCGCCGCCGAGCACGCCGACCCCGAGGCCACCGCCAGCTCGGCGGTGGCCGCGCGCAGCGCCTCGCCGTGCACGCGATCGAATCCGATGTTGACGATGTGCGGCACACACACTGCCGGGTCGCCGTTGACCAGGAGGCCCGGCAGCGGCGCGAGGCCCGCGCGCAGGCGATCCGCCAGCGCGCGGGCATGGGCGGCGTCGGCATCCACCCGCGCGGCGGCGAGCGCGGCGGCAGCGCCGAAGCCGGCGATCTGGTGCGTGGGCAGCGTGCCCGAGCGCATGCCCTGCTCGTGCCCGCCGCCGTGCTGCTGCGGGGTCACGCGCGCCCGCGGCCGGCGGCGGACGTAGAGCGCGCCGATGCCCTGGGGCCCGTAGCACTTGTGCGCCGACAGGCTGAGGAGCGAGACCGGCACGGCGCCGACATCGATGGGCACGCGTCCGGCCGCCTGAGCGGCGTCGGTGTGGAAGCGGACCGCGCGCTCGGCGCACAGCCGCGCGATCTCGGGCACCGGATTGACGGCGCCGGTCTCGTTGTTGACCCACATTACCGAGACCAGCGCGGTGTCCGGGCGCATGGCCGCGGCCACCGCCTCGGCGGTGACCCGCCCGTCGGCCCCGGGCGCCACGCGCGTCACCGGCGTGCCGAGCGTCTCCAGATGCTGCGCGACATCGAGCACGGCCTTGTGCTCGATGCGGGTGGTCACGACGTGACCACCGCCCAGATAGTCCAGGCTGCCCTTGAGCGCGAGGTTGTCGGCCTCGGTGGCACCCGAGGTGAACACGATCTCGTCGGG
The DNA here is from genome assembly GCF_023145115.1 of Algiphilus sp. Lineage (NCBI taxonomy): Bacteria > Pseudomonadati > Pseudomonadota > Gammaproteobacteria > Nevskiales > Algiphilaceae > Algiphilus > Algiphilus sp. Next base: position 58,327 of record NZ_JAGLEJ010000013.1, on the reverse strand, counting down.
TCGGGCGCCGATCAGTGCCGCCACCTGCGCGCGCGCGGCGGCGACCGCCTCGGCGGCGCGCGCGCCCGGGGCGTGGTCGGACGCCGCATTGGCGTGTTCCGCGCCCGGCGCCAGGTGCGCGCGCATGACTGCCCAGGCTTCGGACGCCAGCGGCGTGGTTGCGGCGTGGTCGAGGTAGATGGTCACCGCGTCAGACCGCTGCCACCGCCGCCATCGGGGTTTCCCGGATCCGCGACAGCGCGGCCAGGAGGTTGTCGATATCGGCTTCGGTGTTGTCCGGCCCCACGCTGACCCGCACCGCCGCCTTGGCGAGGTCGTGCTCGATGCCCATGCCCATCAGCACGTGGCTGGGTGCGCCGTGCTCGCTGTGGCAGGCCGACCCTGACGACACCGCGAAGCCTTCGCGGTCGAAGGCCATGACCATGGCCTCGCCGTCGAAGCCGTGCAGCGCGAACTGGCAGGTATTGGCCAGACGTTCCTGCTCCCGCGCGAAGATCGTGACGTTGTCCATGGCGCCCAGGCCGGCCTCGAGCCGGTCCCGCAGCGCCCGGCAATGCGCATCGCGCTCCGCCATGCCCTGCTGCGCGAGCCGGCAGGCGGCGCCGAAACCGACGATGCCGGGCGCGTTGAGGGTGCCGCTGCGCAGGTTGTCCTCGTGGCCGCCGCCGTGGTGCAGCGGCTGCACGGTGACGCCGGCGCGCACGATCAGCGCCCCGACGCCGCGCGGGCCGAAGAGCTTGTGGGCCGAAACGGCCAGCAGGTCGATGTCGACGCCCGCGAAGTCGAGCGGCATCTTGCCGGCGGCCTGCACCGCATCGACATGCAGCAGTGCGTCGTGGGCGTGGGCGAGCCGCGCGGCGCGGGCGATGTCCTGGACGACGCCGGTCTCGTTGTTGGCCGCCATCAGGCAGACCAGCGCCACGTCGCCGTGCACCAGCCGCGCCTCCAGCCACTGCCAGTCGGGATGACCGTCGGTGCCCACCGGAATGACCTCGACCGGCGTGCCGGTCGCGCGGAGCGCCTCGGCGGCCTCCAGCACCGCGGGGTGCTCGGTGGCGCCATAGAGCACCGCACGACCCGGCTGCGCGGCCGCCACGCCCTTGACCGCGAGGTTGTCGGACTCGGTGCCGCCGCTGGTGAACACCACCTCGGTGGCGCGACAGCCCAGCAGCGCAGCGACCTCGTCGCGCGCGCGCTGCACCGCGGCGTGCGCGGCGCGCCCGAAGCGATGCACGCTGGCCGGGTTGCCGAAGGGCCGGGTCAGATGCGGCTGCATTGCCTCGAGCGCCTCGGGGTGCAGCGGCGTGGTGGCGTTGTGGTCGAAGTAGACGGGCATCAGTGCTCCTGGCGAACTCGAGCCTGGGCCGGCCGGAAGGGCGACTGCAGATTCCGCAGAATGGAAAACAGGGAACCGCAGATTACACAGATTCCCACAGATTATTGGTCTCTGGTGTGCGCTGACTTTGTCAGCGCCACCAGTGAACAATCCCCTACATCCGTGAAATCTGTGGTTCTAGCGCTTTTGAATCCGCGCAATATGCGGTTCACCGTTCCCCGCGCCTGCACCTCACCGATCAGACAGCGCCGCGCCCGCCGGATTCCTTGTCGTCATCCTGCGCGCCGGCCTCGGTCTGCTCCTCCTGCTCACGGCAGAACTCGGGCTTCTCGATGGGCTCGATGTCGGCCGGCGGCGCTTCCTCGCCGCGCCTGGCGAGCGTGTCGCACAGCGCGATGACGCGCTCGTCGAGCGTCTGCATGTGGTCGAGCATGGCGTTGAGGGCGTCGGCCACCGGGTCCGGCATGTCGCGCGAGAGGCCGTAGGCATCGAAGCCCATGCGCGCGGCCAGCGCCGCGACGCGCTCGCTGGGCTCGCGCGCCTTCGACACCACGCGTGCGGGAATGCCCACAACGGTGGCGGCGGCGGGCACGTCGCGCACGACCACCGAGTTCGATCCCACGCGCGCGCCGACGCCGACGGTGATCGGCCCCAGGACCTTGGCCCCGGCGCCGACCACCACGTTGTCCTCCAGCGTCGGATGCCGCTTGCCGGCGTCCCACGTCGTGCCACCAAGCGTGACCTGGTGGTACAGGGTGACGTTGTCGCCGATGTCGGCGGTCTCGCCGATCACCACCCCCATGCCGTGGTCGATGAAGAAGTGCCGCCCGATGCGCGCACCCGGGTGGATCTCGATGCCGGTGAGGAAGCGCGCCAGCTGCGAATTCATGCGCGCCAGCCAGCGCAGGCCGTGCCGCCACAGCCAGTGACTGATGCGGTGCCCCCAGAGCGCCTTAAGCCCCGGATAGCAGGTCAGGACTTCCCAGACGTTGCGTGCCGCGGGATCGCGGTCGAAGACGCTCTGGATATCCTCGCGCATGGTCCGGAACATGCTGACTCCTCGGGGAGGGGGACCGCGCATTCTAGAGCGTGTGCGGGGCGGCGGGCGGATCGCCGCGGGCGCAAAAGCGCTAGAACCACAGATGTCACGGATGTAGGGGATTGTTCACTGGTGGCGCTGACACAGTCAGCGCACACCAGAACCCCATAATCCGTGGGAATCCGCCCATTAAGGGGACAGTATATTTATTTCCTGCGAAGTTGGCTGCGCTGGCTCCGATGCGACAGGAAATAAATATACTGTCCCCAGCCCTGCCGCGGTTCCCGCAGTGACGGGCGCTACCGCAGCCGCTTCTGCACGGCGCTGAAGATGCCGCGCAGGATGTTCGCCTCGACCGGATCCGGCGTGGCTCTTGCCAGCAGGCGGCGCAGACGCCGCATGAGATGGCGCGGATTGGCGGGGTCGAGGAAGCCGACCTCCACCAGCATGTCCTCTAGATGGGCGTACACCCCTTCCATGGTGGCGTGATCGGCCGGCTGCCTGCCGCGCGAGCCGCGCAGTCCGCCGACGGCCGCCATGCGCGCCTCGTAGGCCAGCACCTGGACGGCCTGGGCGAGATTGAGCGAGGCGTAGTCGGGGTCGGCCGGGATCTGCACGGCCTGCTGGCAGAGGGCCAGCTCCGCGTTGGTCAGGCCGGTGCGCTCCGCGCCGAAGACCAGCGCGGTGCGTGCGTCGGCGGCACCGCGCGCCCAGTCGGTCGCCCAGTTGCGGGCATCGTGCACCGCCACCGAGATGCCGCGCCGGCGCGCCGACACGCCGACCGCGGTGGCGCAGTCGGCCAGCGCCTCGGGCAGCGTCTCGACGATGCGCATGTGCTCCAGCACGTCGAGCGCGCCGCTGGCCATGGCCCGGCTGCGATCGTCGGGCGGGCGCTGCGGCGCGACCAGCACGAGATCGCGCAGGCCCATGGTCTTCATGGCGCGCGCGGTGGCACCGACATTGCCCGGATGCTGCGTGCGCACCAGCACCACGCGCAGCGAATCCAGGGGTGACAGGCCGCTTTTGCTATGCTGCGCGCCCGTTTGCGGCTCTTTCATCGGTCTCTATCCGTGCATCCATTGGTCAATGTGGCGGTGCAGGCAGCACGCGCCGCGGGACACATCATTCTGCGCCACGCGCACCAGACCGACCGGCTGACGGTCACGGCCAAGGGCAAGAGCGACTTCGTGTCCGAGGTCGATCGCGCCGCCGAGGCCGAGATCACGCGCATCGTCCGGCGCTACTATCCGGATCACGGCGTGCTCGGCGAGGAAGGCGGCACATCCGGCAAGGCCGACGCCGAGACGGTATGGATCATCGATCCGCTCGACGGCACCACCAACTTCCTGCACGGCATCCCGCACTACGCGGTGTCGATCGGCATCACCTACCGCGGCAAGCTCGCGCACGGCGTGATCTACGATCCCAACAGCAATGACCTCTACACCGCCACGGCGGGCGGTGGCGCGCAGTGCAATGCGCGGCGCATCCGCGTCTCGCGTACCGACAGTCTGGAGCGCAGCCTGATCGGCACCGGCGCGCCCTTCCGCGACGAGGACCGCGTGCAGCGCTACCTGCCGCAGATGGGCGCGGTGCTCAACGCCACCGCCGGCATCCGGCGCGCCGGCTCTGCCGCGCTCGACCTCGCCTGGGTCGCCCGCGGGCGGCTGGACGGATTCTGGGAGACGGCACTGAAGCCCTGGGACATCGCCGCCGGCGTGCTGCTGGTGCGCGAGGCCGGCGGCACCGTCACCGAGCTCTACGGCCGCAAGGACGTCATGGACACCGGCAACGTGCTCGCCGGCAACCTCGCCGTGCACTCGGCGCTGGGCCGGCTGCTGGCGGACAGCGTCGAGCCTTCGGCCGGCTGAAGCTCGAACCACGGATTCACACGGATTCCTTCGGCCCTGGTGGCGCTGACCTTGTCAGCGCCACCAGTCGACAATCCCCTCAATCCGTGAAATCGGTGGTTCCGAAGCGTTTCCGGAGACCCCACTGCTAGGGCATCTGGTCGACTTCGTCGTCGTCCTGGGGCGGCAGCAGATCCTCGTGCTTGACGCCGAGCGCGGGCAGGATGCCGCTGGCGATGAAGATCGACGAGTAGGTGCCCACCAGGATGCCGACGATCAGCGCGACGCTGAAGTTGTGCACCACGCTGCCACCGAAGAAGAACAGCGCGAACAGCACCAGAAGGGTCGTGCCGCTGGTGACGATGGTGCGCGCCAGGGTCTGGTTGACCGCGGTGTTGATGACATCCACCGGCTCGCTGCGACGCAGGTCCAGGAAGGTTTCGCGCACGCGGTCGTAGACCACGATGGTGTCGTTGAGCGAATAGCCGATGGTGGCGAGCACGGCCGCCAGCACGGTGAGATCGAACTCGAGACCGAGCAGCGAGAACCAGCCCAGCACCACGATGGCGTCGTGCGCGGTGGCGGCGATGGCGCCGACCGCGAACTTCCACTCGAAGCGGAAGGCCACGTAGATCAGGATGCCGATGAGCGCGAACAGCGCAGCCAGTGCGCCGTCGACGGCCAGCTCGTCGCCGACCGCGGCGCCCACGAACTCGATGCGGCGCACCTCGGGATCCTGCCCGACGGCGCGCAGCGCATTGAGCACGCGCTCGCTGATCTCGGCGGTGTTCTCGGTGTCCTCCGGTGCCATGCGCACCAGCACGTCGGTCTGCGTGCCGAAGTACTGCACGCTGGCGGAACCCAGCTCGGCTTCGGCCAGCGCCTCGCGCACGGTCGACAGCTCCACCGATTCGGGATAGCCGAGCTCGACCAGCACGCCGCCGCTGAAGTCGATGCCCGGATTCAGTCCGCGCGTGACCAGCAGCACGACGCAGGCGAGCAGCAGCGCGATCGAGAACAGTCCGGCGGGACGCCGGAGACGCATGAAGTCGACGTCGGGGTAGCTTTTGAACAGACGCACGGCGAACCTCGACTAGATGGGCAGGTCGGCCATGCGCGCGCGCCGGCCGTAGACGATGTGTACCAGCGCGCGGGTCGCGACGATGGCGGTGAACATCGACGTGGCGATACCAATGGACAGCGTCACGGCGAAGCCCTTGACCGGACCCGAGCCGAGCGCGAACAGCACCACGGCCGCGATCAGCGTGGTGATCTGCGAGTCCGCGATGGTCAGGAAGGCGCGGTCGTAGCCGGCGTCGATGGCCTGCAGTGCCGGCGTGCCGCGGTAGATCTCCTCGCGGATGCGCTCGTAGATCAGCACGTTGGCGTCCACTGCCATGCCCAGGGTCAGCACGATGCCGGCGATGCCCGGCATGGTCAGCGTGGCCTGGATCAGCGACATCGCCGCCACGATCAGCATCAGGTTGAACACCAGCGCCACGTTGGCGAGGAGCCCGAACACGCGGTAGTACACCGCCATGAACAGCAGCACCGCGATCAGGCCGGCGACCGCGGCCAGCTGGCCCTGCGCGATGTTGTCGGCACCCAGGCTCGGGCCGACGGTGCGCTCCTCGACGATCATGATGGGCGCTGCCAGCGCGCCGGAGCGCAGCAGCAGCGCCAGATCGTGCGCCTCGTTACTGGTCAGGCCGGTGGTCTGGAAACGCTTGCCGAAGACGCCGCGGATGGTCGCGATGGAGATGACCTCCTCGACCTCGTTGGTCTCGCGGATGGGCTCGCCCTTGGCGTTGTAGGTGGTGACGACCTCGGTCTCGCGGTACAGCACCGCCATCGGATTGCCGACGTTCTGCTGCGTGAACTCGAACATCCGCTTGGCGCCGGTGCCGTCCAGGGTGACCGATACCGCCGGCGTGCCGGATTCCTGATCGATCGTGGACTGGGCGTCGACCAGCTGATTGCCGCTGGCGATGACCTCGCGCTTGAGCAGCACCGGCCGCCCGTCGCGGGAATAGAAGAGCTCGCTGCCGAAGGGCACCGAGCCGGTACGCGCGGCCCGCTGGGCATCGCCATCCTGGTCGACGGCGCGGTACTCCAGCGTCGCGGTGGCGCCGAGCAGATCCTTGACGCGGGTGGTGTCCTGCACGCCGGGCAGCTGCACCACGATGCGGTCCTCGCCCTGTCGCTGCACCAGCGGCTCGGCGACGCCCAGCTGGTTGACGCGATTGCGCAGCGTGGTGAGGTTCTGGCGCACGGCGAAGTCGCTGATGCGCTCGCGCTCGCTCTCGCTCAGCCCGGCCTCGATGCGCGGCGGCCCGTCCTGCGTCTCGATGGCCAGCTCGGCGAACTCGCCGCGCAGCGCGTCGGCGGCGGCATCGCGCCGCTCGACGTTGGCGAACTCGAGCGTGACCGTGCCGTCCTCGAGCTTGCGGCCGCTGTAGCGGATGTTCTCGGTGCGCAGATAGGCCGGAAGATCGGTCAGGTAGCGTTCGGCGGCGCTGTCCAGCGCCGCCGGGATGTCGACCTCCAGCAGGAAGTGCACGCCACCGCGCAGGTCCAGTCCCAGATTCATCGGCTGGGCGCCGATCTCCAGCAGCCACCCGGGCGTGCGCGAGGCCATGTTGAGCGCCACCACGAAGTCCCGGCCCAGCATCGGGCGCAGCAGCTCGGCGGCAGCGAGCTGGTCGTCGCTGGAGGCCATGCGCACCATGTACTGGCCGTCGACCTCGCGCGCCGAGCGCACGGCCAGTCCCTCTTCCGCCAGCGCCTCGTCGACGCGCTGCGCGACCTGACCGGATACGGCGGTGTCGTCGGTGCGCGACACCTGGATGGCGGGATCCTGACCGAACAGATTGGGCAGCGCGTAGACCGCGCCCGCCACCAGCGCGACGGCGAGGATCAGATACTTCCAGACGGCAAAGGGCTTCATGGTGGCGGACGCTATGGAGGCGTGCGGAGCGGCGGGGCGCCCTGTCGGCACCCCGCCGGCGGACCGTTGCGGGCGTTCAGCTCTCGGAGAGCGAGCCCTTGGGCAGTACGCTGGCGATGGACTGCTTCTGGATCTTGGCGACCACGCCGTCGGCGATCTCGACCGACACGAAGGTCTCGCCCAGCGCCTGGACGCGGCCGGCGACGCCGCCGCCGGTGATGACCTCGTCGCCGATCGACAGGCTGGCGAGCATGTTGCGGTGCTCCTTGTTGCGCTTCATCTGCGGACGGATCAGCAGGAAGTAGAACACCACGATCAGCAGGATCAGCGGCAGGAAGCTCATGAAGGCGTTGGGCTCAGCCGCGCCCTGTGTCTGGGCGTAGGCGGTTCCGATCACGGCATCGAACACGTGCGAAGACTCCTCGGTGGACGGGGGGGCACCCGCGCGGGCGGGCGCTCGAACATCGGGAGTATGCCAGACCAGGGCGCCCGCCCCTGCGCGCCGTGGGCCGGTGTTGTCCCAGTGGCATCGCGCCCGTCGCGCGAGCGCGCGCGGAGGCTGCGATAATTGGCGGCTCTCCAACGCCCACGCCGAGGTAGCAATGGCCCAGTACAAGGTTCCCCAGAAAGAATTGCTGTTCGTCCTGCACGACGTGCTCGGCGTCGACCGACTGGCCGAGCTGCCGGGCCTCGAGGAGGCCACCGGCGAGATCATCGACGGTGTGGTGGACGAGGCCGCGAAGTTCGTCGAGGGCGAGATCGCGCCGCTTCGCGAGAGCGCCGACGAGACCGGCGCGCGCTGGGAGGACGGCGAGGTCATCCTGCCCGAGGGCATGAAGGAGGCCTACCAGCGCTACGCCGAGTCCGGCTGGGTCGGCCTCGCGAGCCCGCCCGAGTACGGCGGCCAGGGCCTGCCCTACGTGCTGTCGAAGGTCGTCGAGGAGATGCTGTGCGGCGCCAACGTCGCCTTCGCGCTCTATCCCGGCCTGACCAGCAGCTGCTTCGAGGCCATCGAGGCGGTGGCCACCGACGAGATCAAGGCGCGCTACCTGCCCAAGCTCGGCACCGGCGAATGGTCCGGCACGATGTGCCTCACCGAGCCGCAGGCCGGCTCCGACCTCGCCGCGGTCAAGACCAGGGCCACGCCGAACGACGACGGCAGCTATTCGCTCGAGGGGATGAAGATCTTCATCACCGGCGGCGAGCACCAGATGACCGACAACATCATCCACCTGGTACTGGCCCGTCTGCCCGATGCCCCCGCCGGCATCAAGGGGCTGTCGACCTTCGTGGTGCCGAAGTTCCTGGTCAACGACGACGGCAGCATCGGCGAGCGCAACAAGCTGCGCTGCGTGTCCATCGAGCACAAGATGGGCATCCACGCCTCCTCGACCTGCACCATGGGCTTCGACGGCGCCCAGGGATGGCTGGTGGGCGAGCCCAACCAGGGCATCCAGAACATGTTCATCATGATGAACCTGGCGCGCATCATGGTCGGCTTCCAGGGCCTCGGCCAGTGCGAGCTGGCCACCCAGAACGCCCTCGCCTATGCCGGCGAGCGCAAGCAGGGCAAGACCTTCGGCGGCGGCGACACCATCGTCGATCACCCCGACGTCCGGCGCATGCTGCTCACCATGCGCGCCTACACCGAGGCCGGCCGCGTGATGGCGCTGGACACCTCGATGCACGTCGACATTGCCCACCGCCACGGCGACGCCGCCGAGCGCGAGGCCGCGCAGGACTACGTCGAGCTGATGACGCCGCTGGTCAAGGCCTTCCTCACCGACGCCGCCTTCGAGCTCGGCTCGCTGGCCGTACAGGTGTACGGCGGCCACGGCTTCATCCGCGAGCACGGCATCGAGCAGATCATCCGCGACAGCAAGATCCTCGCGCTCTACGAGGGCACCAACGGCATCCAGGCCATGGACCTGGTGCGCCGCAAGCTGCAGCTGCACGGCGGCCGCCTGCCCGACCGCTTCTTCGAGCGCGTGCGGACCGACCTCGACGCCGGCGGACCCGACTGGCTGGTGGCGCCGCTGCGCGAGGCGCTGGAGGCGGTCGAGGCCACCACCAGGACCTTCCAGGACGGCTTCCGCGAAGACCCCAACGACGCCGCCTACGGCTGCTGCGACTTCCTCCGCGCCTTCGCGCTGGTGGCGCTGGGCCACGCCTGGCTGCGCATGGTGCGCGCCGCCGACGACCGTGGCGACGCCGGCTTCGCCGAGGGCAAGCAGGTGACCGCGCACCACTTCGCCACCCGCCTGCTGCCGCACGCGGTGACGCTGTGCCGGACCGCCGCGCTGCCGGCCGGCCCGGTCATGGGCCGTTCGGCCAGCCTGCTCGACGCCGCCTGAACCCACGACGTCGGGCAGCGTGCAAGGGGCCGCAAGGCCCCTTGCGCGTTCCGGCCCCCTGCAAGGGCTTTGCAATCGCCGCGCCGCACCGTTAGGGTGCAATCAGGACTGGGGGGACGTCGGCATCCGCCAGATGCCGCGCCGGGGAGACACGCGGATGGACGACATCGCCGAACCGCTCGCAGGGCCTTCCGGGGCCGCGCCGCGGTGCCGACCGATCCCGACCGCGCCGGTTCTCCATCCCGAAACCCATCGAGGCTGCCGGTCGCACCCGCGGCCGGCCGCCGCGAGGATGGAGCGTCGCGCCCGCACGCTCCGGATTCTTCCAACGAGAAAGAGGGGATGAGCATGAGACGCAACTATGGAGCCTGGATGATCGCCGCCGCCATCGCGACCGCGGCGGGGGGCGTGCAGGCCGAGGAAAAGGAGGACGGCATCAGCGTCGGCGGCGCAGTGCGCTTCCAGTACAGCTTCGAGGATTACGTGCCGCAGAACCGCAACCGTGGCGGCGACCTGGATCTGGATACCTTCCGCATCAACCTGGATGGCTCGGTCGGCGACGTCATCCTGTCGGCCGAGTGGCGCTACTACCAGTACATGGAGGTCATCCACCACGCGTGGGTGGGCTATGACTTCAGCGATTCCTGGCAGGGCCGCATCGGCATCCAGCAGGTGCCCTTCGGCGTGCGCCCCTACAACTCGCACAACTTCTTCTTCAGCAGCGCCTACTACGTGGGGCTCGAGGACGACTACGACTTCGGCGCGGTGGCCGACGGCGATCTCGGCCCCATCGGCCTGCAGATCGGCTTCTTCAAGAACGACGAGCAGGGCGGCATCGACGGCTTCGTCGACAACCGTGCGGATCGCTACTCGTACGATGTCATCGGCGACGACGTCAACGGCACCGAGCTCGCCGAGGCGAACACCGGCTCGCTGCGGGCGACCTACACGGCAGGCGGTACCGAGTTCGGGCTCTCGGGCCTGTTCGGCTCGCTGAAGAGCGGCAGCGGCTCGGCCGGCGACTACCAGGCCTACGCCGCGCACATCAACGGCAACTACGGTCCCTTCAACATCATGCTGCAGGCCGCCGACTACGAGTACGACCTCGACTCCGGCGCCGAGATCATGACGGTCGGCGCCTACAGCTTCCTCGATGCGATCCCGGCGGAGTCGACGATCTACACGGCCAACGTGGCCTACAACGTGGACGTTTCCATCGGTCCGATCAGCGCCGTGCAGTTCTACAACGACTACAGCCTGGTGACCGACAAGTCGCAGGATCTGGAAGACACCACCATGAACGTCACCGGCTTCTCGGTGGTGGCGGGCGGCGTCTTCGCCTACTTCGACTTCATCGTGGCGCAGAACCAGCCCTTCATCGGTGGCTCGATGGTGGGCGATACCGACGACTGGAACAGCCGATTCAACGTCAACGTCGGCTACTACTTCTGACCGTGGAAACGCTGCCGCCCGGAACGGTGGCAGCAATGGGCATCACCACCGGGCGGGCGCGATAGAATCGCGCTCGCCCTTTTTCGTACCGCAGCCGCATGACCTCGCGCATCCTCCCGATTTCGGCTCTGCTCGGCGGCGTCGCGCTGCTTCTGCTGGGCAGCGGCCTGCTCGGCACCCTGCTGGCGGTGCGCGGCGGCCTGGAAGGGTTCAGCACCGGCGTCATCGGCCTGGTGATGTCGTGCTATTTCGTGGGCTTCCTGCTGGGCACGGTGGTCGCGCCCGCGATCATCGGGCGGGTCGGGCACATCCGCGCCTTCGCGATCTTCGCGGCGGTGGCCTCGTGCACGGCGGTGCTGCACGCCATCTGGGTGGATCCCTGGTTCTGGGGCCTGCTGCGCGTGCTCACCGGCATCACGGTGGTCGGGCTGTACAACGTCATCGAGAGCTGGCTCACCGCTCAGGCAAGCACCGAGAGCCGCGGCAGCGTCTTCGCGGTCTACATGATCGTCAACCTGATGGCCCTGGCGGCCGGTCAGTGGCTCATCCTGGCCGGATCGCCGACGAGCTTCGAGCTGTTCTCGCTGATCACCATCCTGGTGGCGCTGTCGCTGGTGCCGGTGGCGATGACCCAGCTCGGCCAGCCGAGCGTGTCCGACGCCAAGCGGGTGTCGTACTGGGTGATCCAGCGCGCTGCGCCGGTGGCGGTGGTGGGCGGCTTCGGCTCCGGCCTGGTGATGGGTGCGTTCTGGGGCATGGGGCCGCTGTTCGCGCAGCGCATCGGCCTTGACGAGCGCGGCGTGGCCGCGCTGATGAGCCTGACCATCGTCGGCGGAGCACTGCTCCAGCTCCCGGTGGGACGCTACTCGGACAACCACGACCGGCGGCGCGTGATGGGCGAGGTCGCGGCCGGCGGCGCCCTCATGGCGGTCGTCGCCGCGCTGCTGCTGGAGCGCGTGCCGATGGCGATCTTCCCGATGATGCTGCTCTACGGCGGCATGGCCTTCGCGATCTATCCGCTGTGCGCGGCGCACCTTTCGGACTGGCTGGAGAGCGACCAGCTGATCGGCGGCAGCAGCTGGCTGCTGCTGCTCCACGGCGCCGGCGCCGCGCTCGGTCCCGTCCTGGCGGGCTGGTTCATGGGCATGATGGGGCCGGGCAGCCTGCTGCTGTTCTTCGCGGCCCTGCTGGTGCCGATCGCGTGGTTCGCGGGCTGGTATGCGCTGCCCCGCCGGGCCGATGCGACCATTGCCGGGGATCAGTCGAGCAACTTCGTACCGATGGTGCGCACATCGGCCGCGGTCATGGAGCTGCTGGCCGAGGACGAGACCTCCGAGCCCTCCGATGAATGGATGCCCGATGCCGATGCCGAACTGGAGATGGAGGCCGAGGAACGCATCAGCGCCGTGCTCGCGGGCGAACCGACGGCCCCGCCGGCACCGGCTTCGGAGGAGCCGCCGAGCGACGAGGAGCCACCGCCGAGCGCCTACGGGCATCCCTGAACGGCGGGGCCGGGGCGGCAGCGTCGCGCGTTTGCGGTCAGAATAGATGACATGCTCCTCGCAACCGATCTCGACGGCACCTTCCTGGCCGGCACGGCGGAGGACCGCCACCGCCTCTACTATCTGATCGACCGGCACCCGGACATCCAGCTCGCGTATGTCACCGGGCGCGGGCTGGAAGCGGTCATGCCGCTGCTGGACGATCCCGCCATCCCGACGCCGGACTACGTGATCTGCGACGTCGGTGCAACGGTGGTGGACGGCCACACGCGCCAGCCCATCCAGCCGATGCAGGCGCACATCGAGGAACACTGGCCCGGCGAGCAGGCGGTGGTCGAAGTCATGAACGGCTTTCCCGGACTCGAGCGCCAGGCGCTGCCGCAGGAACGCCGCTGCTCGTACTTCTGCGACGAGGATGCCGTGACCGAGGAGGTCCGCGCCGCCGTCGAGGCCCTGGACTGCGACCTCCTGTACTCCGCCGATCTCTATCTCGATGTCCTGCCGCGCGGGGTCAACAAGGGCAGCTCGCTGACCGCGCTGGTCCGGCAGCTGGGCATCGACCCGGACGAGGTGCTTGCGGCCGGCGACACGCTCAATGACCTCTCCATGCTGCAGGTCGGCTTCAAGGCGGTCGCGGTGGGGGCATCCGAGAGCGGCCTGCTGGAGGCCACGCGCAACAACGCGCGCGTGCTGCACGCCGAGCGCCCGGGATGCGGCGGCATCCTCGACGCCATCGCCCACTTCGGCTTCCTCGGCGACCGCGGCGTATCGGCCATCGACACGCGCGCGGCGGACACCGGCAAGGCCGATCTGGTGGTGGTCTATCACCGCCTGCCGTACGAGGAATACGTCGACAACGGCGTGCTCGAGCGGCGCCCGCACCAGTCACCCAACGGCATCATCCCCACCCTGCTGAGCTTCTTCGGCGGCGGTCGCAAGGGCGCATGGGTCGCCTGGACCACGCACGAACCGCGCAAGGGTGCCTTCGAGGCCCATACGAGCGTCGACGACGACGCCTATCCCAATCTGGTGTGCTCGCGCGTCCTGCTCACCAAGCAGGACGTCGACATCTTCTACAAGCGCTTCTCCAAGGAAGCCTTCTGGCCGACGCTGCACACCTTCTGGGAACGCGCGGTATTCCGCGAGGAGCACTGGCAGGTCTTCCAGCGCGTCAACCGCATCTTCGCCGAGGCCGCGGCCCGCGAAGCCGCGCCCGGCGCCGTGGTATGGATCCACGACTACAACCTGTGGCTGGTGCCGGCCTACCTCCGCGAGCTGCGTCACGACGTCAAGATCGCGTTCTTCCATCACACCTACTTCCCGTCGGCCGACGTCTTCAACGTCATCCCGTGGCGGCGCCAGATCGTCGGCAGCCTGCTGCAGTGCGACTACGTCGGCTTCCACATCCCGCGCCAGGTCGAGAACTTCGTCGACGTGGTGCGCGGCGCCGCGCCGTCGATCATTCTCGACCGCGTGCACTGCGCGCCGCGCTTCCTGACCTACGGCTGCGCGATGGGGCTGGAGAACGTCACCACCGCGCTCCAGGTCAACGACCGCGTCGTGCGGCTGGGGGCCCATCCGGTGGGGCTCGACGTGGGGCGCGTGCAGGGCGCCCTGACGGCCGCGCGCGAGGCCGGCAAGCTCGACGCGCTGCGCAGCGAGGTCGCGGGCGTCAAGCTGATCCTGTCGGTCGAGCGCCTGGACTACACCAAGGGCACGCTGGAGAAGCTGCTCGCCTTCGAGCAGCTGCTCGACGCCCAGCCCGAGCTGCAGGGCAAGGTCACGCTCATGACCATCTGCGTGCCGGCAGCGCGCGAGATGCGCGTCTACGCCGAGCTGCAGACGCGCATCGAGCAGGCCGTGGGGCGCATCAACGGGCGCTTCTCCCGGGTCGGCTGGACACCGGTGCAGTTCTTCTTCCGCCCGGTGCCCTTCGCCGACCTGGTCGCCTACTACGCCATGGCCGACGTCATGTGGATCACGCCGCTGCGCGACGGCCTCAACCTGGTGGCAAAGGAGTACGTCGCCGTGCAGGGCGCGATCGACGGGCGCGGCGTGCTGGTGCTGTCCGAGTTCGCCGGCGCGGCCGCCGAGCTCAAGGGCGCCCTGCTCACCAACCCGCACGATACCGACGACCTCGCCTCGGCCCTCTACGTGGCCCTCAACATGGGACGCGCCGAGGCCGAGGGACGGCTGCGCCAGCTCTACGAGATCGTCGAGTACTACAACCTCGCGCGCTGGGGCGACGATTTTCTCGCCGCCGTCGACGAACCGGCACCCGAGCCGCTCAGCGGAACAGAAGCACCAGCAGCGCAGTGATCAGCACCAGCGCGCCGGCGGCCGCGTAGACGTCGCGCGGCAGTGCGCGCAGACCCGGCCCGACCGGTGCCAGCGTGTCCGCGCCCTGCGCGCCGGCGCGGCCCTCGATCCACTGCCAGGCCGCGGCAGCCAGCGCCGTGATCGCTACCAGGATGCCCGCGACAATGGTGAAGTGGATGCCGGTCCAGCCGAGCTGCGCGGCGGCGAACCACACCGCGCTGACCAGATGCCCGGTAACCGTGGCGCGCAGCGCCGCCCGTGCGCCAAGCCAGCGCGAGAAGCTGCCCAGCAGGAAGACCGCCACCAGCGGTGACGCCACATAGGCGAATCCCTGCTGCAGATAGTGGAAGAGCCCCGGGAAGCGGTCGATCATGGGTGCCCACAGCGCCGCCACCGCCATCAGCGACAGCGTGACCACGCGACCGGTGCGCGCCATCTGCCGCGCGTCCCAGTCCGGGCGGCGCGGCTGGAGGAAGTCCACCGAGATCAGGGTCGACGACGAATTCAGCGCCGAATCCACGCTCGACATGATCGCCGCCAGCAGCCCGGCGAGGATCAGCCCCGCCACCCCGACCGGCGCGTATTCGGCGATCAGCGTCGGGAACACCATGTCGGCACGGTCGAGATCGGTGAACAGTGCCGCCGCCATCGCCCCCGGCAGCACCATGATGAACAGCGGCAACAGCTTCAGTCCCGCCGCCAGCATGGCGCCGCGCCCGGCGGTCGCCTCGTCGCGGGCGCCGAGCAGCCGCTGCGAGACGTACTGGTTCATGGTCCAGTAGTAGAAGCCCAGCACCGGCAGACCGATGAGCGTACCCAGCCAGGGCAGCGCCGGATCGTCCAGCGGCCGGATCAGTGACAGCTGCTCCGGCGGCAGCGCCGCCTTCACCGCCGACCACGAGTAGTCGAACTCGCCGAAGACCATCACGGTGAGCAGCACCGAGCCGGCCAGCAGCACCACGGTCTGCAGCACATCGGTGTAGGCCACGGCGCGCAGGCCGCCGGCCGCGGTGTACAGCCCCGCGGCCACGGCGATCACGACGATGGTCGGCGTCAGCGACAGCGCCGGGAAGAACATCAGGAGCACCAGCGCACCGGCGTAGAGGCTGCCCGCGGTATCCAGCACGATGCTCAGGAACACCGTCACGGCCGACAGATAGCGCCGCATGCCGACGCCGAAGCGCGCCTCCAGCCACTGCGGAACCGTCGTCACACGGGCGCGCAACAGGCGCGGCACGATGAAGAAGGCGGAGAACACCAGCACCAGCGCGGCCATCCATTCGTAGTTCGCCACCGCGATGCCGGATTCCCACGCCGCGCCGGGCAGTCCGATCAGCGTGGTGGACGATATGTTGGACGCGAACAGCGACAGCCCCACCACCCCGACACCGAGGCTGCGGCCGGCCAGGAAGAGCTCGTCCGCGTCCGGGCTGCGCCGCGCCACGCGCACGCACACCGCCAGCAGGACCACCAGATAGCCCGCGAGCACCGCGTAATCGAGCCAGTGCAGCCCGTCCATCGCCTCCTCCCGTGGATCGCCGCTGCAGAACAAATCACAGTGCCGCGCCACGGGCAAGTCCGGCCGTCCTCGACACGCCGCACCGCCCCACGCGAGGCACCCCGGCCGGTGATAGGCTGCCGACCGGCACACGGGAGTGGATCAATGGATATCTTCAACATCGAAGCGCAGCGCCTGGACGGCACCGCGGGAACGCTCGAGCCCTACAAGGGCAAGGTCCTGCTGGTGGTCAACGTGGCCTCCAAGTGCGGTTTCACGCCGCAGTACAAGGGACTGGAGACGCTCTACCGGGACTTCCGGGACCGCGGCTTCGAGATCCTGGGCTTCCCGTGCAACCAGTTCGGGCATCAGGAACCCGGTGATGCCGACGAGATCGCCAGCTTCTGCAGCACGACCTACGACGTCAGCTTCCCGATGTTCGCCAAGGTCGACGTCAACGGCGACGACGCCCACCCGCTCTATCGCCATCTCAAGCAGGAGAAGAGCGGCCTGCTGGGTACCGGTGCCATCAAGTGGAACTTCACCAAGTTCCTGATCGGCAGGGACGGCACCGTGCTCAAGCGCTACGCGCCCACCGACAAGCCCGAGAAACTGCGCGCCGACATCGAGGCGGCGCTGGCGGGCTGACGGTCTTGAAACCGCAGATTGCCGCAGATGAAAAGAGAACCACAGATTTCACAGATTGAAGGGATTGTTTACTGGTGGCGTTGACAGAGTCAGCGCACACCAGAACCCAAGCCAATCTGTGGAAATCTGTGCAACCTGTGGTTCCCTGCTTTTCCCGGGGCGCACGGGGACAGTATACTTAATTTCTTGTGACCCCCCTTTTGCGGCACAAGAAGTGACGCGCGGAAATTAAGTATACTGTCCCCGCATTGTGGGAGCGACGCGCCGGAGCAATATGCTCCCCGCCGTTCCGGTCTCTCGTACCGGCAGCTCCCTGAATCCGTGGGGTCCGGCGGTTCCAT
This sequence comes from Algiphilus sp., assembly GCF_023145115.1. NCBI lineage: Bacteria > Pseudomonadati > Pseudomonadota > Gammaproteobacteria > Nevskiales > Algiphilaceae > Algiphilus > Algiphilus sp. The sequence goes on along the minus strand of NZ_JAGLEJ010000013.1, from coordinate 41,041 downwards.
CGTGCTCCGGCTCAGGCGGGCAGCTCGCGCGGCCGGCCGGCAGGGCTGTCGAGGAAGTCGCGGGCGAAGGCATCGAAGGCATCCGCCTCGATGGCGTCGCGCATGCGCTGCATGAGGCGCAGGTAGAACGCAAGGTTGTGGATGGTGTTGAGGCGCGCACCGAGGATCTCCTTGCAGCGATCCAGGTGATGCAGATAGGCGCGCGAGTAGTGCGCGCAGGTCGTGCAGTCGCACGCCGGATCCAGCGGCCCGGAATCGGTCCGGTGGCGCGCGTTGCGGATGTTGACCAGGCCCTGGCTGGTGAACAGCTGACCGGTGCGCGCATTGCGGGTGGGCATGACGCAGTCGAACATGTCGACGCCGCGCGCGACCGCAACCACGAGGTCGCGCGGCGTTCCCACGCCCATGAGGTAGCGGGGAGCGCCCGCGGGCATCAGCGGCAGCAGCGCGTCGAGCACCCGGGTGCGCTCGGCCTCGGGCTCGCCCACCGACAGACCGCCGATGGCGTAGCCGGGAAAGCCGATCTCGCCCAGGCGCTGGGCCGACTCGGCGCGCAGCGCCGGCACCATGCCGCCCTGCACGATGCCGAACAGCAGATTGGGATTGTCGCCGTGCGCCTCGCGGCTGCGTGCGGCCCAGCGCGCCGACAGCTCCATGGACGCACGGACCTCGTCCTCGGTCGCCGGGTAGTCGGTGCATTCGTCGAACTGCATGACGATGTCCGACCCCAGCGCGTGCTGCACGGCCACCGAGCGCTCCGGCGTCAGGAAGTGCCGGCTGCCGTCCACCGGCGAGGCGAACTGCACGCCCTCCTCGCTGAGCTTGCGCAGGGTGGACAGGCTCCACACCTGGAAGCCGCCCGAGTCGGTGAGGATGGGCCCGTCCCAGTGCATGAAGCGGTGCAGCCCGCCCAGTGCGGCGACCGTCTCCTCGCCCGGACGCAGCATCAGATGGAAGGTATTGCCGAGCACGATCTCTGCCCCCAGTCCGCGCAGCTCCTCGGGCGTCATCGCCTTGACGGTGCCGTACGTGCCCACCGGCATGAACACCGGTGTCTGCACTTCGCCGTGCGCCAGGCGCAGCCGGCCGCGACGGGCGGCCCCGGAGACATGGGTGACGGAAAAGGGTGACGCGGACATGGAATCCCCGGAGGCGCTGAGGCATCGTGCCGACAGGCCGCCATGCGGCGCTGCAGGTCGAACGGTCAAGTTTAGCCGCCGCCGGATACCCGCGCCGTCAGATCGCGCGCGAGAACCGCTCCGCCGAATCCGCGCCGCGATAGGCGTCGAACAGGACCGCGACGCTGCGCATGAGGAAGCAGCCGCGCTCGGTCAGCGACAGGGACCAGCGATCGAACCGCAGCAGACCGTCATCCGCCATGCGCTCGAGCACGCGGCGCAGATGGCCGAAATGCGTGTCGAAGCGGATACCGTGCGTCTCCTCGAGACTGGCGATATCGACGTAGCCGTGGCACATCAGCGCCTGGATGATGTCGCTGCGCAGATGGTCCTCGGCAGTCAATCGATGGCCGCGTGCAACCGCCAGGCCGCCGCCCCGGATACGACGCTCCCATGACGCGATATCGCTGGCGTTCTGCGCCAGCGCACCACCGATGTGCGAGATCGCACTCGCGCCGAAGCCGAGCAGCTCGCAGTCGCCGTGCGTGCTGTAGCCCTGGAAGTTGCGTTGCATCGTGCCCCCCACCATGGCGCGCACCAGGGCATCGTCGGGAAGCGCGAAATGGTCCATGCCGATGTGCACATAGCCGGCCTCGGTGAGCATGCCGTGGCAGGTTGCCATCAGGGTCAGGCGGGTGGCCGGGTCCGGCAGCGCTTCCTCGGGCATCAGCGACTGCACGCGGAAGCGCCGCGGCATGTGCGCATAGGCATAGACCGAGATGCGGTCCGGCCGCAGTGCCCGTACCACGCGCAGCGTGCGCGCGAAGCGCGCCGGTGTCTGGTGCGGCAGACCGTAGATGAGGTCGAAGCTGAGCGACTGCGTCCCGGCGGCGCGCAGGGCCGCCACGACCCGGCGCACGTCGCGGACTCCCTGGCGCCGGTTGATCGCGCGCTGCACGCGCGGGTCGAAGTCCTGGATCCCCAGCGACACGCGGTCGAAGCCCATGCCGACCAGCTCGGCGGCCTGCTCCGGCGTCACCGTACGCGGGTCGATCTCGATCGACCACTCGCGCGCCTCCGCGGGGGGCAGCGTGAAGCAGGTCCCGAGGAACGCGATCAGATCGCGCAGCGCGGCGGGACTGTAGAAGGTGGGCGTGCCGCCTCCGAGATGCAGCTGGCGAAGCGTGCGACGCGGCTCCAGCAATGCCGCCTTCGCCGCGATCTCCTCGCGCAGCGTTTCCAGGTAGCGGTCGGCGCGGTCGGCACGCCGCGTGATGCTGCGGTGACAGGCGCAGTACCAGCACGCCTCGCGACAGAACGGCAGATGGATGTAGACCGAGAGATCGCGAGCGGCTCCGCGGCGATTCGATGCGGCGATGGCGGACCGGAACGCATCGTCATCGAAACCGTGACGGAATTCGGCCGCGGTCGGATAGGAGGTATAGCGCGGCGCATTGCCGTCGTAGCAGGCGATCAGCGGCGCCGGCACGGGCAGCGGGTAGGTGCCCGCAGCGCGCTGCGGCACGGGGGGCGCGACACCGGGTCGGGAAGCGATGAGCTCGAGCATGCCGTCGTCCGTCGGAGATGAAAGCGTGACGTTACGGCGTCCCGTGCTCCACGGCGTTGACCCAGGTCACGACCGTGCTAGCCGCACCAGAGCGGAAGGGGGAAGGCCGCGGGCAGCATCAGGGAGAGCGCGGTCAGCAGGCCGAACCCCACCATCAACGCACCGCCCGTGGCGCGCATGCGCGCCGCCGGCACGACCCCGCCGCCATACGCGAGGCCGGCCATCGCCGGGACCGTGCCGAGGCCGAAGGCGCCGGCCAGCAGCGCGCCCGCCAACGGTCCGGCGGCGAGCGCGGCCAGCGCCAGCACCGCGTAGAAGAGCGGGCACGGCAGCAGCGACCACGCCAGGCCGCGGGCCAGCATGCCGCGCGGGCCGACCCGGCGGCGCGGGCAGCACGAGCGCCGACCGCGCCAGTGCCGGACACCGAGTACGATCAGTGCCGCCGCAGCGAGCAGGCGCAGGGCCTCGCCCCACCCCGCGTGAGGCAGCATCAGCACCAGACCGCCGACGGCACCGGCGAGCGCGCCGAGCAGCGCATAGCCGGCCACCCGACCGATGTTGAGGACCATCGCTGCACGGAATGCATGCGCCGGATCGCCGGCGCGGGCGGCACCGCCGGCCACCGCCGCGCACATCAGCGCGCAGTGCGGCGAGGCCGCCAGCCCGGCCACCAGAAGCGCGGGAACCGTGAGCTCGATACCGGTCAGCACGGGGTCGGGGCCGGAATCAGATCTCGTCGTCCGGCATGCGCCGGCCGATCTCGTCGAGATCGTCGAGCTGGCCGTTGTCGACGGCGAAGAAGAAGAACCAGCACGCCAGCCCGGCGAGCGCGAGCGACAGCGGGATGAGGATGAAGAGGCTGGACATGGCGATCCTCAGGCAGGGGCGGAGCGGAGATCGGAACCCGACGGCGCGGCGGAACGCGGCGGGTGTGTCAGGCGCAGCGCATTGGCCACGACCACGAGCGAGCTCAGGCCCATGCCCAGCGCACCCAGCCACGGCGTGAGCCAGCCGGCGAAGGCAAGCGGCACCATGACCGCGTTGTAGCCCGCCGCCCAGATCAGGTTCTGGGCGACCACCACGCGCGCGTGGCGGGCGGCGGCGAGCAGCTCGGACAGACCGTCGAGGCGGTCGCCGAGCAGCAGCACATCCGCGCTGGCCTGGCTGAGCGCACTGCCCGATGCCATCGCCACCGAGACCTGTGCCGCCGCAAGCAGCGGAGCGTCATTGACACCGTCGCCGACCGCCAGCACGTGCCGTCCCCGATGCGCCAGCATCCGGACGCGTGCCAGCTTGTCGCCGGGCTTCTGGCGCGCGTGCCAGCGCCGGAGCCCCAGCCGGCGCGCCAGCGCACGCACCGGTTCCTCGCCGTCCCCGGAGAGCAGCTCGACATCGAGCCCGCGACCCTGCAGGGCGCCGACGCAGGACCGGGCTTCCGGGCGCACCTCGGCGGTCAGACCGAACAGGGCCAGCGGGGCACCATCCTCGAGCAGCAGCACCCGGGTCTGCTCGGGAGCCGACGGCGGCAGCGCCACCTGCGGCGCCACGTGCTCCGGCGCTCCCAGGATGTAGTCGTGCGCACCGATGCGCCCGGCCAGGCCCTGGTCGGCGCGCATGTGAAGATCCTCCGCGCGGAGATCTCCGGTGTCGTGCGAAAGTGCCCGTGCGATCGGGTGCGCGCTGCCCGCCTCCAGCGCGGCCGCAATGCGCCGGCAGGTTTCGGTGTCGCGCCCACCCATCGGCATGACATGGTCGAGGCGCATGGCGCCCGTGGTGAGCGTGCCGGTCTTGTCGAAACACACCGTGTCGATATCGCGCAGCCGCAGAAGCGCGTCGGCGCGCGCCAGCAGCACGCCCCGGCGCGCCAGCCGCGATGCGGATGCCGCCAGCGTCGCCGGCACCGCCAGCGACAGCGCGCACGGGCAGGTCGCCACCAGCAGGGCCAGCACCACGGTCAGCGCACGCGTAGGGTCCTGCGGCCACCAGAACGCCAGGGCCCCGGCCACCAGTGCCAGCATCGCGGTCAGGAAGTAGCCCGCGACGCGATCGGCCAGAACCTGTACGCGCGGCCGCTCGGCCTCGGCCCGCTGCAGCAGGCGCGCGATCTGCGACAGCGCGCTGCCCTGCCCGACACGCACAGCGCGCATGATCACCGGCGCATGCCCGGCGTTGATGCTTCCGGCCAGCACCTCGTCACCGGTGGCGTGCGTCACCGGTACCGACTCGCCCGAAAGCAGCGCCTCGTCGAAGGCACTCGCACCCTCGACCAGCACACCGTCCACCGGCACCGCCGCGCCCGGCGCCACCAGCACGTGGTCGCCCACTGCCAGGGCACCCAGCGGCACCGTCCCGGATGCGCCATCGGAGACCCGCACGGCAACCGCGGGTTGCGCTTCGGCGAGCCGGCGCACGCGCTCGCTCGCGCGGGCACGGCCGACATCCTGCAGCATGCGGGCCGTGAGCAGAAGCAGCACGAACATGACCACCGAGTCGAAGTAGACCGCGCCGGCACCCGCGACCGTATGCCACGCGCTGACCGTCCACGCCAGCGTGATCGCCGTGGCCACCGGGACATCCATGGTCACGGCGCGCGCCCGCAGCGCGCGCACCGCGCCGACGAGGAACGGCCAGCCGGCGAAGAAGGCCACCGGCGTGGCCAGCGCCAGCTGCGCCCAGCGCATGAGCCCGGCGTATGCCGCGTCGATGGCGCCGAAGTAGTGACCGGATGCGAGCATCATGACCTGCATGCCGAAGATCAGCGCGACGCCGATGCGCTTGAGGGCGGTGCGACGTTCGGCCCGCGCGCTGCTCGCCGGAGCACCGGTGATGGCGGGCGTGAATCCGGCCGCGTCGAGCGCGCCCAGCACCGCCGAGAACGGATGCCGGCGCGCATCCCAGTCCACCTCGACGGTGCCGGTTCCCAGGTGCACGCGCACATCGCGCGCCAGCGGCGCCAGCGCCCGCTCGATGCGCCGTGCACAGGCACTGCAGTGCATGCCGTCGACACGCAGCAGCGCCTCGCGGCGGCCGTCGCCCAGATCGCGACTCGCCGCATCGCGCAGTGCGGGTGCGTCGAAGCCGGTCCAGTCCATGCTCACTGTTCCGACTGCGTGGTGACGCCGGCGAAGCGGTCGCTGCGGTCCGCCACCGGCTCCCAGCGATTCTGGACCGCGATGATCACCGTCAGAACCCCCGCGATCACGGTCGCGAACGGGATCCCGAATACCAGCAGCGCCTCGATGGACAAGCGCGAACGATTCATGGCATGGCTCCGGGTATGAAGCGGCCGGTGTGACGAATCGAGACCTCCGGCGCATCGGCCGCGGTGGCAATGAAGGTCACGTCGAAGGGATGCGCGATGGCGTCCCCGGCGATGCGCGCACCCACCGTCACCGGGCGGGTCTCGCTGGCACCGAGCTGCACCGAATCCGGGGACAGCGCCAGGGTGCGGCCGTCGGGTGCCTCGGCACGCAGCATCAGCGTGCGGGGCGCGTCACTCTTGTTGGTGACGCGCAGCACGAAGACGTTCTCGACCATGCCGTCCGGCAGCGCCCGGTAGAGATTGCGCCGATCGCGCATCACGTCGAGCTCGAGCGGCGAGCGCAGCAGCAGTGCCGCGAGCAGGCCGCCGGCCAGCAGCAACCAGACCAGGCCGTAGCCGATGGCGCGCGGTCGCAGCAGGCGGAAGCGGCCTTCGGCGTCGTGCCGATCGCTGGTGTAGCGGATCAGCCCGCGCGGCCTGCCGACATGGTCCATGACCGTGTTGCAGGCGTCCACGCAGGCCGCGCAGGCGATGCACTCGTACTGCAGGCCGTTGCGGATGTCGATGCCCGTGGGACAGACCTGCACGCACAGCGAGCAGTCCACGCAGTCGCCCGCGGTCTCGCCGCGCCGCCTGGCGCTCTGCTTGCGTGGTTCGCCGCGCTTCTCGTCATAGGCGATGATCAGCGTGTCCTTGTCGAACATCGCCGACTGGAAGCGCGCATAGGGGCACATGTACTTGCACACCTGCTCGCGCATGAAGCCGGCGTTGCCCCAGGTCGCGAAGCCGTAGAAGGCGCTCCACCAGAGCGGCCAGCCGCCCAGCTCGAAGGCGGCAACGTCGGCCACCAGCGTGCGCATCGGCACGAAGTAGGCCACGAAGGTCAGCCCCGTGAATGCGGCGAAGGCGACCCACGCCACATGCTTGCCCCCCTTGCGCAGCAGCTTGTGCGGTCCCCACGGCATGCGGTCGAGCTTCATGCGCTGATGCCGCTCGCCCTCGATGGCGCGCTCGATCCACAGGAAGGCTTCGGTCCACACCGTCTGCGGGCAGGCATAGCCGCACCACAGTCGGCCCGCCAGCGTGGTGAAGAAGAACAGCGTCAGCGCTGCCAGGATGAGCAGCCACGCCAGCAGGAAGAGGTCCTGCGGCACCAGGGTCATGCCGAAGACATGGAAGCGCCGCGCGGGCAGATCGAACAGCACCGCGGGCTCGCCGCCGATGGTGACCCATGGCAGCAGGTAATACAGCCCCAGCAGCACCACCATCGCGAGCACGCGCAGACGCGCGTAGCGCCCCCGCGCCATGCGCGGATAGACCTTGGGCGCGGACTGGTAGAGGGAGACGGTCTCGCCCGATGGATCAGCCACGACGCAATCTCCTCCGGGGATTGGTGGCCAGCGCCCAGGCCACCGCCGCGGGCACCAGCGCGGTCGCCCAGGCCACGCCGAAGATGCGGCCGAGCGCATCGAAGCCGGGCCCGTCGGCGGCCATCGCACAGATGTCCCAGCCCACCAGGACGGCGATCATGTTGACGGTCGCGCCCAGGAAACCGGCCCACAGCACCGATGCCACGAAGCGGGTCCGGCGCGACATCGGCGGACGCAGGTCGCGTTCGAACAGCGGCTCGTCATTGCCGGCCATCACTGCGCCTCCCCGAGCCCGTAGACATAGGCGGCAAGCAGGTCGATGTCGGTCGCGCCCAGCGCGTCCCCGAAGGCCGGCATGTTGCCGTTGCGACCGAACAGGATGGTGTGGCGCACGGCATCGGGATCGCCGCCGTAGAGCCACTCGCCATTGCGCAGGTCGGGGGCACCCAGTGCCGGATTGCCGTGACCCTCGGCCCCGTGACAGGCCGCGCAGGTGCGCTGGAAGGTCTGCCGCGCGCGTTCGGCGCGCGCCTGCGTCAGGCGGGCATCGTCCCACTCCCGCACGAAGGTGATCAGGTCGGGCACCACGTCCTGCGGCAGGGTCGCGTAGAACTGCGGCATGGCGGCCTGCCGGCCCCTGGCGATGCTGGCGCGGATGGTCTCGGGCGCGCCACCCCAGAGCCAGACATCGTCGGCAAGATCGGGGAATCCGACCGCGCCGCGCGCATCGACACCGTGGCAGCCGGCGCACTGGATGGAGAAGAGCTCCCCACCGAAGCGGCGCGCCGCCGGATCGTTCGCGAGCGCCGCGATGGACTTGCCCTCGAAAGCTGCGTAGAAGGCCTCGCGCCGCTCCTTGACGGCCTCCAGGCGCTCGTCGTGCTGCTTCTCCTGCGTCCAGTCCAGCAGACCCGGGTAGTTGCCCAGTCCCGGGAAGGCCACCAGATAGCCGAGCCCGAAGACGATGGTCAGGATGAACATGTGCAGCCACCAGCGCGGCAGCGGATTGTTGAGCTCGCGCAGATCCTCGTCCCAGACGTGCTCCTTCTCGGCGCCGTCGGCAACCTCCCCCGGCTGCTTCTTCGAAGTCCACACCAGCAGCCAGAGACAGGCGAGGATGTTGGCGATGGTGACCACGGCCACCGTCACGCTCCAGAAGGTATTCATCGCTTGGGGTCCTCGTGATGGTCATCGCCGTCGTCGAGCGGGAGCCGGGAGGCTTCCTCGAAGTCGGCGCGCTTGCGCTTGCTGTAGGCCCAGACGCAGATGGCGCCGAAGCCGATCATGGCGAGTACGGTGGTGATGCCGGCCGCCATTACTGCCCCTCCCCGCCGGCCGGTGCACGCAGGCCCTGCAGATAGGCGATGAGCGCGTCCATCTTGGTCTTCCCGCTGACCGCGTCCGGCGCGGCCGCGATGGCATCGTCGCCATAGGGCACGCCGACACGGCGCAGTGCCCGCATCATCGCCTGGACCTCCTCCGGATCCACGTCGGCGCGATCAAGCCACGGGTAGCCGGGCATGTTCGATTCCGGCACCAGGTCGCGCGGATTGCGCAGATGCAGGCGATGCCACTCGTCGCTGTAGCGACCGCCGACCCGCGCCAGATCGGGACCGGTGCGCTTCGACCCCCACTGAAAGGGATGGTCGTAGACGAACTCGCCGGCCACCGAGTACGAGCCGTAGCGCAGCGTTTCCTCGTGTAGCGAGCGCACCATCTGCGAGTGGCAGCCGTAGCAACCCTCCCGGATGTAGACGTCGCGCCCGGCGAGGCGGAGCGGGTCGTAGGGCTCGACGCCGGGCGCCGCATCCTCGCCCAGGCCGGCCGCCATCAGCGGCACGATCTGGATGAAACCGCCCACACTGATGACCAGGGCGATCAGGACCGCCATCAGGACGATGTTCTTCTCGATCTTCTCGTGGTTCATGCCCGCGCCTCCGCGATGACGAACTCGGCAGCCCGCTGGCCGGCGACGGTGCGCCACACGTTCCACGCCATGATCACCATGCCGCTGAGGAAGAGCGCCCCGCCGAACAGCCGCACGGCGTAGTAGGGATAGGTGGCGTTGAGCGCCTCCATGAAGGAATAGGTCAGGGTTCCGTCATCCTCCACGGCCCGCCACATCAGGCCCTGCATGATTCCGGCGACCCACATCGAGGCGGCGTAGAGCACGACACCGATGGTCGACAGCCAGAAGTGCAGATTGATGGCCGGCACGCTGTGCATCTCGGTGCGGCCCCAGAGGCGCGGCACCAGCATGTAGATCGAGCCGATGGAGATCATCGCGACCCAGCCCAGCGCGCCCGAATGCACGTGGCCGATGGTCCAGTCGGTGTAGTGCGAGAGCGCGTTGACCGTCCGGATCGACATCATCGGCCCCTCGAAGGTCGACATGCCGTAGAACGACAGCGACACGATCAGGAACTTCAGGATGGGGTCGTCGCGCAGCTTGTGCCATGCACCCGACAGGGTCATGATCCCGTTGATCATGCCGCCCCAGCTGGGGGCCAGCAGGATCAGCGAGAACACCATGCCCAGTGACTGCACCCAGTCCGGCAGCGCCGAGTACTGCAGGTGGTGCGGACCGGCCCACATGTAGATGGAGATCAGTGCCCAGAAGTGCACGATCGACAGGCGGTACGAGTAGATCGGCCGCCCCGCCTGCTTGGGCACGAAGTAGTACATCATCCCGAGGAAGCCGGCAGTGAGGAAGAAGCCGACGGCGTTGTGGCCGTACCACCACTGCACCATCGCGTCGACGGCGCCGGGATAGGCCGAATACGACTTCCACAGGCTCACCGGCGTGGCCGCGTTGTTGACGATGTGCAGCATCGCCACCGCGATGATGAAGGCGCCGTAGAACCAGTTCGCGACGTAGATGTGCTTGACGCGCCGCGTGGCGATGGTCCCGAAGAAGACCACGGCGTAGGCCACCCACACCAGCGCCACCAGGATCGCCAGCGGCCACTCCAGCTCGGCGTACTCCTTGGACTGCGTGATGCCCATCGGCAGGGTGATGACGGCACCGATGATCACCGCCGTCCAGCCCCAGAAGGTGAAAGCCGCCAGCTTCGGCAGGAAGAGCGGCGCATGACAGGTGCGCTGCACGATCCAGTACGAAGTCGCGAACAGCGCGCTGCCGCCGAACGCGAAGATGACCGCGTTGGTATGCAGCGGTCGCAGACGGCTGTAGGTCAGCCACGGGATGTCGAAGTTCAGGGCCGGGAACAGGAGCTGGGCGGCGAGCAGCACGCCCACGCCCATGCCCACGAGCCCCCAGACCACGGTCGCGATGGTGAACTGACGCACGACGCGGTCGTGGTAGTACGCCGGCTGGGCGGGGTTGGCAGAAGACACGGCAGTTCCTCGGGTTCGGAGTGCACGCATCTTCCCGCCCGCCGGTGGGTGCCGCGATGATCCAGATCAATTCCCGGTGGCGGGATGCCGGCTCCGGCCGCGCGGTCCACGCCCGCCCGCGCGCGGCACTGCGACAGGCGGCGCGGATAGGACGATCGGCGGCCTCGGATGGCGCCCACGGCGCCCCTAACATGATCCGAAACCGCGACAAGGATCGAACACCACCATGCGTCAGCCCATCGCGCTCGCACTGGGACCGATGTCGGCTCGCCGCTATCTCCTGCTGCGCAGCCTGATCGAGCGACACGGCGACCGGACCGAACCCGGCTGGCGCTTCCGCGAGTCGGCGGCCGATGCCGAGGTGGTGCTGTTCGATCCGACACACCCGATACCGCGCGATGCCACCGATGTCGACGCGCTGGTGCTGCCCGTCATCGATCGCGCGCAGCACGATGGCGGCGATGCCCTCGCGCTCCCCTTCCCGCCCTCGAGCGCGGACCTCGCCGGCTTCCTGTCCGGCGTCGGGCAGCAACTCGCCCGGGGCGCATCCGCACGCCAGGAACACGACACCCCGAGTGAGCAGGCAACGCGCCTGCGCGCGCTGGCCGACGCCATTGCCGGACTGGTAGGCGGCCGCTACACGACCCTGCATCTCGAATCCCCGGACGGCGCGCTGGCGCTCTCGGCACACGACGACGGCATGCGCGCCCACGGACATGCCGACGACGAAGTCGCCGCCCTGCTCGCCGGGCCGGGATTCCTGCCGTCGCTGCGCGTCGTCGCCCGCAACCATCCCGTTTCCGGTACCGGCAGCGCCGCGGCCGCGCAGCGGCTGGTGTGGCAGCTCGCCGCCGCCCTGGCCGGCCATGACATCCTGCTGATGACGCCCGACCGCGCGCTCGAGCTCCGTCGCTGGCCGCACCCGCCGAGCTCGACCATCCGCAGCAGTGATGTCATGCGCATCTGCTCCGCCATCGCGCACGGGCGACCGTCTGCCGAAGCGCTCCGTCGCAACCGGCAGTTCGACGTTCGGGACGCAACGACCCTGCTCAATGCCGGGCACCTGCTCGACTTCGTGCGGGCGGCCGACGCCCCGGCGAAGTCACCATCCGCGACACCGGCTGGCGCCGGCCGCCAGCGCCACGGCACCCTCCTCGCGACCCTGCGCGCCGCCTTCGGTCTGCCCGCCCGCGCGCCCTCCTGAGGCCTCGCTTCCACCGCCCCGGGACGATCGCCGCCGCAATGCCAATAACTGATTCACCTGTCGAGTTGAAGGTCGTCGTCGCCGGTCCGGTCGGCGCGGGCAAGACCACGCTGGTATCCGCCCTCAGCGACGCACCGCCCGTACGCACCGAGGCACAGCGCACCGAGGCCGACCCCGCCAAGCCGATGACCACGGTGGCCATGGACTACGGCCGGCGCCACATCGACGACGGTCTGACCGTGGCCTTCTACGGGACCCCCGGCCAGGAACGCTTCGAACCCATGTGGCACATCCTGTCGCGCAATGCCTTCGGGGTGATCATGCTGCTGTCCGCCGAGGACCCCGACGGCCCGCAGGCGCTGGGGCACTTTCTGGGCTACTACGAGCGGCTGCTCGGCGATATCCCGACGGTCATCGGCATCTCGCGCGTGGACTGCCGGCCTGAGGCATTCGATCCGCTGTCCGCCCGTGCCGGCGACCGGCACCCGGACATCCCGGTCATGCCGGTCGACCCGCGCGACCCCGAATCCGCCGCTCTGCTGGTGGAAGCGCTGCTGACGCAGATCGACGCTCACGGCAGCACCGTTCTGGACCGTCTGCAGGGCGTCTCCGGCATGCAGTTCCGGGTGACCTGACATGGCCATATCAGCCGACCGCATACGCGAACGCGCGCAGCACGCGCTCGATGCGCTGCTGACATCCGAACCGGGCATCGGCGCGGCCGTCGCCGCCACCGAGGACGGCTTCGAGCTCGCCCAGGCCGCCCGCAGCCGTCTCGCCGACGAGAGTCTCGCCGCGCTCAGCGCCTCGGCGCTCGGGCTGGCGGGAGCACTGGCGCGTTCCGGACACATCGGCGACTGCCGCGACATCTACATCAACGGCGAGCAGGGCCGGATCATCATCATGTCGGTGCCGCGCATCCAGCCGCGCATCGTCCTGCTCGCGCTCACCGATACCAAGACCACGCTCGGCAATGCCGTGGTCGCCGTCCGCACGACGGCGTCCGCACTCACCGATTCCGTCGCCGCCGAGCCATGAGTGCGACGGACCTGTTCAAGCGCATCTTTTCCCGACCACAAGGAGCAACCCCCATGGCATCCATCGACCTCTCCCCTCTCACCGACATCGACGGCTTCATGTGCGCTGCGGTGGTGGACGGCGACAGCGGCATGCTGATGGCGTCCACCGAGGGTGGCGCCCTCGATCTCGAGATCGCGGCGGCCGGCAATTCGGAGGTCGTCAAGGCCAAGCGCCGTGTCGCCGAGAAGCTGGGCATCTCGGGCGGCATCGAGGACATCCTGATCACGCTGAGCGAGCAGTACCACCTCATCCGTCCGCTCGCGAAGACCCAGGACGTGTTCGTGTATCTCGTGCTCAACCGCAAGCAGGCCAGTCTCGCCATGGCGCGGCGCAGCCTGCAGTCCTTCGAGCAGACCGTCTCGCTCTAGGGCCCGCCACGGGGCGCACGGACCGGCACGCTGCGGCGCCGGCCCGTGCGCGGGGCCCGTTCAGCGTGGCTGCATGCGGATGCCGCCGTCGATGCGCACGGTCTCCCCGTTGATGTACGGGTTCTCGACCAGCGACTTGGCGAGATGCGCGATCTCGTCGGGCGTACCCAGTCGCTGCGGATTCAGCACCTGCTGCGACAGCGCCGTGACCACCTTCTCGCCCAGCGCCTCGAACAGCGGGGTGTGGATGAGGCCCGGCGCGATGGTATTGACGCGGATGCCGAAGGACGCGAGGTCGCGTGCCACCGGCAGCGTCATGCCGACGATGCCGCCCTTGGACGCCGAGTAGGCCGCCTGCCCCATCTGCCCCTCGAAGGCTGCCACCGAGGCGGTATTGATGATGACGCCGCGCTCGCCGTCGACGAGCTCGTTCCCGGCCATCTTCTCCGCAGCCAGGCGCAGCACGTTGAAGCTGCCCACCAGATTGATCTGGATCACCTTGTTGAACTTGTCGAGCGGGAAGGGGCCATCCTTGCCGAGGGTCTTGGCAGCACTGGCGATACCGGCGAAGTTCAGGCACACGTGGATGGCGCCGAAGCGCTCGACGGTCGCCGCAATGCCCCTGGCCACCGAGGCCTCGTCGGTAACGTCCACCTGCGCGAACAGCGCCTTGTCGCCGAGCTCGGCCACCAGCGCCTCGCCGGCCTCGGCGTTCATGTCGAAGATCGCGACACGCGCCCCGAGCCTGTGGAAGTACTCGACATTGCCCCGGCCTATGCCGGACGCCCCGCCGGTGATGACGAAAACACGATCACTGATCTGCACGCAGAAGCCTCCTCGGATGATGGTGACGCCCGAGCGATCGACCGTGCGCCGACCTCGCAAGGGCCATGGGAATCCGGAATGGTAGCCGTCCGGCGGCCTGCACGCCGGCGATCGAACGGCTGCTGAACAAGGAGCCGGTAGCAATGCGCACACCATCGCGACGATAGGCAATCGCGATTGGCGCGCCCGCTCCCGCCGCTGCAATCTACACCCACTCTCAGCGCAATCTCCTCCCCCCCACTGAGAGTGCCCCAGGCCGCCGCTCTTCCCCCGGAGCGGCGGCCTCTTTGTTCGCGGCGGAGGTCGCGCGATCCGGCGAACGGTCGGTCGGAAGCGCCGCCGGTGGCGCGTGCGTCTCCCGCGATCACGCCTTCGTGGACGATCGCGACGCGGCCGATGGCCCCTGCGTGCGAAGAGCCGACGGAGAACGCCCGAACCACCGACGGCAGGAGCGACTCAGGGCGGAATGCTCCGAGAAGCCCAGCATGGTCGCGAGCTGGGGAAGCGGAATATGCGTTTCCGTCAGATAGCGCAGCGCCAGTTCCCTGCGGGTCTGCTCGCGCAGCGCGTCGAAGGTGGTCCCCTCCGATGCCAGATGCCGCTGCAGGGTGCGGGGATGCAGGTTGAACAGCCGCGCGATCTCGGGGCGGTTGTCGGCATGGGTGCCGATGGCGTGGCGCAGCGCCTGGCGCACCCGCGACGACAGCGGTACTTCGGGCGCGTCGTAGGTCATCGCCAGATAGTCCACCGCGATCTCCCGCAGCATGGCGTTCTGCTTGCCCAGCGGGGTATCGAGCGTCGACCTGGCGACGTGCAGCCCCGCGTGTGGCTGCTGGGTGAGCACGGGTGCGCCGTAGAACCGTCGATAGCTTCGGTCGGCAGCGCCCGCGGCGTGCGTCAGCGTGACGGCGTGCAGCCGGTAGGCGCCCGCCCCCAGCGCCTTCAGCATCTGGTGCAGGTCGGCGAGGCTCAGATCCACCGTCTGCCGGAGACCCGATGCCCGGGGCAGATCGACCTCCAGCCGAAGCTCCTCGCAGTCCCTGCCGATCGGGCTGTCCGGCAGGGGCGTGAGCACGAGACCCGGACTCTGGACGTAGAGGAACCGGGAGGCGTACCCGACCGCCGCCCGGACCGTCGGCGCATTCTGCATCGCGATGGCCACCGGCCCCAGCACGCTGATGTCCTGCCCCTGCGCCAGACGCAATCCGAAGTCGGGGCAGTCGGTGATGGCCGCGCTCGCCTCGAGCAGGGCGGCAAAGGCGCGCAGCGGTACGAGCGCGTCCTCGTTCCGCAGTACGGACGGGCGGATCCGGTACCGGCGCAGCAGCGGCCCGGGGTCGGCGCCCAGCCGCCGCATCAGCGGCTCGTAGCCGCGCAGACCGCTGGTTCGGACCGTGACCGCCATGTCTCCAAATGTCCAGAGAACGTCTCCAGGTGTCAAGCCTGTGTGTGCCCGGCTTGCCAATCTTGATCGGCATCGCACGTCGCGAGCCGTGCGTGCCGATCAAGAGGAGACAACGATGCACCAGGCAGGCAATGACAGCGTGATCACGCTGGACGCGATCGTCGTGGGAGCCGGTTTCGCCGGTCTGTACATGCTTCACCGGCTGCGAGAGCTGGGCGTCACGGCCCGGATACTCGAGCGCGGCAGCGGCGTCGGGGGCACCTGGTACTGGAACCGCTACCCCGGAGCGCGCTGCGATGTGGAGAGTCTGGAGTACTCCTACAAGTTCGACGACGCGCTGCAGCAGGAGTGGGTCTGGACCGAACGCTACGCCGCCCAGCCGGAGATCCTGGCCTACCTCAATCACGTGGCCGATCGCTTCGGACTGCGCCCCGACATCGCGCTGCGGACCACCGTCACGGCGGCCGCGTACGATGAGGCGCGCGCACGGTGGCGGGTCACCACAGAGGACGGCGAACGGTACGACGTCCGCTACTTCATCGCCGCGACCGGATGCCTTTCGGAGCCGACCCGGCCTCGCTACCCGGGGCAGGAGGATTTCGCCGGAAGGATCCTCTACACCAGCCGCTGGCCCCGCGAGGACGTCGACTTCAGCGGACAGCGCGTCGCCGTCATCGGCACCGGCTCCTCCGGCATCCAGTCGATTCCGATCATCGCGTCGCAGGCGTCCCGCCTGACCGTGTTCCAGCGCACGCCGAGCTTCTCGGTACCGGCGTGCAACCGACCGCTGCTGGCGGACGAGGTCGCCAAGACGAAGCTGGAGCACCAGCGTTTCCGCGAGCACAACCTCGAGCAGGCGTTCGCCTTCAATCTGTTCGTCAATCCTCGGAATGCCACGGATGCTTCCCCGGAGGAGCGGGAGGCCGAATTCGAGCGGCGCTGGTCCGCATTCGGCGGTCTCCAGTTCCTGGGCGCGTTCCAGGACATCCTGCTCGACAGCGATGCCAACAGGGAAGCCCAGGCGTTCATCCGGCGGAAGATCCGCTCGATCGTCGAGGATCCGGCAACGGCCGAGATGCTGGTCCCGACCGACCACGCGGTGGGCTGCAAGCGCCTGTGCAGCGATACCGGCTACTACGAAACCTACAATCGGCCGAACGTCGAACTGATCGACCTCCGCGCCGATCCGATCAGCCGTTTCGCGCGGGACGGCATCGTGGTGGGTGAGCGCACGGTAGCAGCGGACGCAATCGTCTACGCCACCGGTTTCGACGCCATCACCGGCGCGCTGTCGCGCATCGACATCCGTGGCCGGAACGGGACGCGTCTGGCCGATCAATGGGAATACGGCGCCGGCGCCTACCTCGGTCTGATGGTGGCCGGCTTCCCCAACTTCTTCACCATCACCGGTCCGGGCAGCCCGTCGGTTCTCACCAACATGGTGATGGCCATCGAGGACCACGTGGACTGGGTCGCGAACTGCATCCGCTATCTGGACGATGAGGCGATCACCGCGATCGAGGCGACCGCCGAGCAGCAGACCGCGTGGATGCAGGAGGTTGCGGCCATCGCCGAGGCGACCCAGTTCACCGGCTGCAACAGCTGGTATTCCGGCTCGAACGTCCCGGGCAAGCCGCAGACCTTCACCATCTACGTCGGGTTCGCGGACTACCGCAACCGGATCCGGGAGATCGCGGAGCGCGGCTACGACACCTTCGCGCTGCGCAGCACCGCACAGCCCGCCTGAACCCGCATGGACAACCGCGCACCGCGGAACGAGGAGGAGACATGACGATGAACGCCGCAATCGAGCGCCGTCTGGCCGAACTGAGCCCGTACAGCACCCGCGGCCTCGAATGGGTGCGTCTGGAAGGGGGTGATGCCTTCGACTACCCCATCGACTACTGGGTCGCGGTGATGGGAACCGACATCGACACCCATCGCGCCGACTTCCTGGTCCGCTGGGAGCCGGAACGCTACTGCCACTTCCACCGGCACGTCGGACGCACGACCGTCGCGGTGCTCGCCGGCGAGCATCACGTCGTCGAGGAGCACCCCCACGAGACCGTGCACAAGACGCGACAGCCGGGCCACGTCGCCGACAACCCGCCCGGCGACCTGCACATGGAATACGGTGGCGCCGAAGGGTCGCTGCTCTTCTTCAGCATGCAGTCGGACGATGGCACGCTCTTCGAGTTCCTCGACCGCGAGGGTGGTCTCCTGCGCCTGGTGACGGTGGAGGACCTGGCCACCGCCAACATCTGACGCCGCCCCGGGCGCGTCCCTGCGCTCAGCCGCCGGAGAAGCGGTAGTCGGCCAGGTCGAAGCGCGCGCTGCGCCAGTACGCCTCCAGTGTGGTGGCCGGCCGGAACGGCACATCGCCGTGCTCATCGAAGTAGTAGCTGTTGGCGCCCCCGCAGCTGCCCCGGAAGAAGACCTGCCGCGGGCGGCGCTTCAGCATCTCGGCGAAGTAGCGCTCGTGGGCGGCCTGCCGGACCTCCACGCGCCGGGCACCGGTCCGTCGCGCCCGCTTCAGGCAGCGCACGATATGGCGCGCCTGGTTCTCCACCAGCGTGAAGTAGGACGCGCCGTTGTAGGCGTAGGGCCCCAGGACGGTGAAGTAGTTGGGAAAGCCCGGTACGGTCGCACCTTCGTAGGCCTGGTGCCGGTTCCGCTTCCAGAACGCGCCGAGCTCCAGCTCGCCGCGGCCGTGCACCGGAAACGGCGGTGCGTTGCCGGCCTCGAAGACCTTGAAGCCGGTCGCCAGGATCAGGACGTCGAGCGGATGGTCGCCGCCGTCCTGCGTGCGCACGGCCGTCGGCCCGATTTCCACGATCGACGCGGTTTCCAGCGACACGTTGTCCCGGTTGAAGGTGGCCAGATACTCGTTGGAGAAGCTGGGGCGCTTGCAGCCGAGGTCGTAGCGCGGCGTCAGCTTGTCGCGCACCACCGGATCGCGGACCTGCCGCGCGAGATGGCGGCGACCGATGCGCGCACCCACCGACGCCACCGGAAGCACCGAGTTGTAGTGGGCGGCGAAGGGGAACGTGGTTTCGACGAAGCCCTGGCTCAGCGCCCGCATCCCGCCCCTCGCGCCGGGAACCCGCCGCAGCAGCTGGCGCAGGGGCGCGGTGAGCCGGGCGTCCGGTTTGGGCAGGCACCAGATGGGCGTGCGCTGGAACACGGTGAGATGTGCGACCTCGGGCGCGATCGACGGCACCACCTGTACCGCGGAGGCCCCGGTGCCCACGATGCCGACGCGCTTGCCGCGCAGATCGACGGCATGGTCCCAGCGTGCGGTATGCAGCGTGGTGCCCGCGAAATCCGCCACACCCGGAATGTCCGGCAGCCTGGGCTGCGTGAGGATGCCGGTCGCGGACACCAGGTGGCGGACGGTCAGGGTCGTACCGGTATCCGTCGACAACGCCCAGGCGTCCGCTTCCTCGTCGAAGACGGCGCCGGTAACGGCGGTGTTGAAGCGGATGCGGTCCCGCAGACCGAAATGCCCCACGCAGTCCTCGGCATAGGCCTTGAGCTCGGCACCCGGTGCGTATACCCGCGACCAGTCGCTGCGCTGGTAGTACGAGAACTGATAGCTGAACGACGGGATGTCCACCGCCACGCCGGGATACGTGTTCCAGTGCCAGGCACCGCCGACGCCATCGCCCTGCTCCAGGATCCGCCAGTCGCGAATGCCGGCTCGATCCAGGGCAATGGCGACCCCGATGCCGGAGAAGCCGGCGCCGATGATCGCGACCTCGTGATCGATCCGATCGCCGACGCGGGTCATGCGGCGATGCTCCGCTGCTCGGGAGCGGCGACGACGATGAGATCGCAGTGATGCTCGATGCCTTCGACGCTGCGCACACCGTGCCGGCTGAGGCGGTCGATGGGCCAGGTCAGCAGCTTGCAGTGCGCCTGCAGCAGCGCCGGATAGTAGCGGTCCGATGCCAGCACCGGCACCGAGCCATCCGCACCGGTGCGCGACGGCGTCAATTGCCGCCGCATCCAGCGCTCCGGGATCCACGCGTTCAGATGCCGGCGCGCGACCGACACCGCCCGGCGCGGATTGCGCGCCGGCAGAAGCGCGTCGCGCTCCGGCACCACCCAGCACGGGTGGCGCTGGAACACGGTCAACTTCTCGGCATCGTCGGCCAGCGGCGCCACCAGCGGCACCAGCTGCTCGGCACGGCCGATCAGCGCGACCCTGCGTCCGGCACCGTGCGCGGGCAGCGGATCACGACCCGCGACCACGATCTCGCCGGCGAAGTCGCTCCACCCCCGAATCATTGCCATTGCGCGCTCCCTAGGCGGTGGGCTGCCAGCGCAGCTCGTGGACCCATGACGGCACCGCCGGCAGCCAGCGCGCGGGAATGCGACCGGTCAGCCGGACCAGCATGTCGACCGGTCGGTGGTAGACGACGTTGCCGCGGTTGGTGACCAGGCGCGCATGGCGGGAAATGATCTGGTACCAGGGATTGCGACGGCAGTGCGCACTGCGCTCGCCGACCTTCTCGAAGCGCCGCATGGCCTGGAAGAGCTTCTTCTCGCCCAGCCCCATCGCGACCACGTTGTCGCGCATCTTGTTGAGCAGGGGCAGATAGGTCGCGATGCCGATCAGCAGCCGCGGATCCACGACCGGCGCCAGCATCTCGACCATCCGGACGAGACTGGCATTGCGTCCCTGCATCTCCATGACGGTGAAGCCCACGCCGAGGTGGCGGGCCTCGTCACCGTTGATGAGCCCGAAGGCCTGATGGCAGACCGGGTCGTCGACGGTATCGAGCAGGAACTTGCACAACGCTCCGTCCAGCGCGACCTCCAGCATCGGGATGACCGTGCTCAGCACGTGGTAGGGCATCTCGTCGGCGTAGCGATCCAGCCACTCGATCACCAGCCGCAGATTGATGTTGGGCTCCGGCAGCTCGTCGCCTTCCAGCATCCCCCAGCGCTTCATCAGCGCCATCTCGGCGTTGGCATGGCGCTGTTCCTCGGCATGGAAATAGCTGTAGAGCTCGCGCAGGGTCTCGGTGGGTGCCCCCTTGGCCATCGCCGCGAAACCGCGTGCTCCCACATGCTCGATCCACATCAGATCGCTCATGAAAGCCTTGAGCTTGGGCCACTGCGCCTCGGTCACCAGCTCGGCGCCCGGGGCATCCCAGTCGATATCCACCAGGGCCCACTGCGAAGCCTTGACCTTCTCCAGCATCCTGTCGAGGTCGATCTTGTCGGACATGGTCACTCCTCAGGCCCTTGCGGCCAGCAATCGATTGAGGCGGCCTGCGCCGCGGGTGTACAGCGCCGGCATCCAGCGCTTGGTGCGCCAGATGGTGCGAGCGTCCAGTTGGGGCACGACGTAGAGCTGACCGCGCGCCAGACCGCGCAGCGCATCCCGCACGACCCGCTCCGGCGCCACCGACCAGGACGCCATCAGGCGACCGGCCAGAGCCTGGGCGCCGGCCTCGATGCGACCGCTGCGCACGATGTCGGTCTTCACGAAAGTGGGGCAGAGTGCCGTCACCGACACACCGCTGCCGCTGGCTTCCGCGGCCAGCGTTTCGGTCAGCGCCAGCGCCGCCGCCTTGCTGGTCGAATACGGTCCCATCCGGGGCGCTGCGGCGAAGCTGGCCGTGGAGCAGACGTTGATGACGCCGCCGAAGCCCTGATCGCGCAACCGCGGCATGAACACGTGGCTGCCATGGATGACGCCCCAGAGATTGACGTTCAGCACCCACTGCCAGTCGGCAATGGGCGTGACCCCGATGGGCTGGCCGCCCGCCCCGACGCCGGCGTTGTTGACCACCAGCGTCGGCGCGCCGGAGAAGAAGGCATCAGCCTGCTCGGCCATTTGCTCGACCTGCTGCAGGCTCCCGACATCGACCTGCACGGGCAACCCGTCCGCTCCTTCGGAACGCAGCATGTCGACCGTCTCGCGGGCGCGATCGATGTCGATGTCCGCGCAGACGACGCGCCCGCCCCGGCGGCCCAGCTCCCGCGCGAACGCGCGACCGATGCCGCTGCCGGCGCCCGTCACCACGGCCCGTGCCGCGAGCGCCTCATCCTTCCTTCCGGTGGCGACCATGCACGCCCCTGTTGAATGTGCCATTGATTGGTGGCACGATAATCCGATCTAATGTTCGGATTCAATTCGGATTATGGGACGCACCCGGAAACCGCAGCAGTCGCGCTCGCAACGCACCGTCGATGCCATTGTTTCGGCGGGCTTTATCGAGGCCGCGCGCGGGGGAATGGAGGGCGTCACGACGCGCCGAATCGCCGACACCGCCGGCGTGGGAGTCGGATCGGTATACGAGTATTTCGAGAACAAGGAGGCCATCGTCACGGCGATGAACCAGCGCATGGTCGACGAACTGGTCGGGCGCCTGCGTCCGCAGATCCCGACGCTGGTGACGCTCGAGCTGCGATCGCTGGTGGTCAGGCTGCTGGCCGAGCTGCGCGCCTTCCTTCAGGCCGACGGCGGCCGCTACGCGAGCTATCTCGCCAGTCAGAACCCGCGCGAGCTGCGCAGCACGCACGCCCGCATCAACAAGCTGCTGCGCGATCTGGCGGGCCAGTACATCATCCACCATCCCGAATACGCCGCCGTACCGCAGCTGCACGTGATCAGCTACATCGCCATTCACGGGGGCGTCGCCGTGATCAGCCAGCACCTCGGCGAGAACCCGCCCATCGTGCCCTTCGACGATCTGGTGAACGGCCTCGCCGACATGGTGGAGCGCATGACGACCGGGCCGCACCGGGACCGGCGGACCTGACGGATCGTCCGCTCGCTGCCGGCGCCCTCGGCACGGCACCCCCTGCCCGGATGCACGGAACGCGCGGCCCTCGGGCGTGCGACCGGGCGACGCCTCGTTCGCCATGGCCCACGCTCGCGACAGGGTCGGATACGGTGACACGGCGAAGCGGCTTCCGCGCCGCCGCGCGTGTGTACGCCGATACCTACACGCACACCAAAGCGTTCCCTACACCCCGGCGCAGTGAAGTGCGCTGTCGCGATCGATCCCTTCGCTCCATCCTCGCCGGCACGCACACGCTGCAGCGCAGCGACAACGACAGCCACGGGGAGAGGGGGAGACAATGCACATTCCGGCTTGCGGACGACTGGCCATCTACGGTTCGGTTGCACTGCTGTGCGCCTGCAGTGACGGTGGCTCGCAGGCCGCTACCGATCTATCGGAGGCGCGCTGCGTCGAGGCGGCTCCGGCCGGCGCGGTCGCCACGCCGGTTCGCCGCGGCGCGGTATGCGCATTGCTGGGTTTCGTCGCCTGTATCGTCGCCGATCCGGCTGCCGCCGCCGACGGCAATCTGGGGACCGCGACCAGCATCTCGTATTCGGTCGGACTGCTCGACGGCCTTCTAGGCGGCGCGGCCGGAGTGGCCGTCGAGCTGCCCGGGCGGCTGTCGGGAGGCAGCCTGGCCGCATTCGAGATCGCCTTTCCGGCGAGCCTCGTGCAGGCATCGGTCGCGAAACAGATCACGGTCACGACGTTCCTCAACGGGCAGGCGGTCGAGTCCGCGGGCTTCGGTGAAGGAACCGAGCTCGACCTGCTCGGCCTGTCCATTCTCGGTGACCAGCGGCGCGAGATCGTCGGGTTCGTGGCATCAAGCCCCTTCAACGGCGTCGAGCTCACGGTCAGTTCGAGCATCCTGTCGCTGGACCTGGGAAGCGGCATCAACGTCCTGGACTTCTGCTCGCGCGCGTCACCGTGATCCCGGAGCGCACCCGCGGGCCGGCCATCACTGCGCCAGGGCTTCGGACCACTGCCACGCGCGCCGGGGAACGGACGCCGTGTGCAGATCCCGTCCCCCGCCGTGGCGTCCCTACCCGCGGTCGCGGGTACTGCCGCCGGGCACGCACAGCTCCGCCACCGTACCGCCCCCGTCAGCGGGCATGAGCCGCACGCTGCCTCCGTGCAGTTCGGCGATCTCCGCGACGAACGCGAGCCCGAGCCCCGTGCTCTTCCGCCCGTCCGCGCGCGGCAGCGAATAGAAGCGGTCGAAGACCCGTTCCCGCGCGTACTCCGGAACCCCGGGGCCCTCGTCGCGCACCACGATCGCGACGCCGCCGTCCCGCGCGCACGCGGCGACATGCACGCAGCTGCCCGGCGGCGCGAAATCGAGCGCATTGGCCAGCAGGTTGCTCACGGCACGCTGCAGCAGGAACCGCTCGCCGCGCACCGTCAGGCCGGTCGCGCCATCGATCGCGATGACCACTCCGCGCGCCGCCGCCTGCGCGCCCGCACCGTCGACGCTGTCCGCGATCAGCGCATCGACGGACAGGGACTCGGCGGCCCGCAGATCGCGACGATTCTCCAGCGTGGCCAGCTCCAGCACCCGTCGGACGATGGTGTCGAGCCGCTCGGCCTCGTCGCGCATGTTGGCGATGAAGCGGGCGCGGTCGCCTGCCGGCATATCGGCCTCGAGGAGCTCGGCGGCGCCGGTGATGGCCGCCGTGGGGGTCTTCAACTCGTGGGCCAGGGACTGCACGTACTGCTCGACGTACTGCTTGCCGTCGAGCGCATCGCGCAGCTCGGTCATGGCGGTGCCGATGCGGCCGACCTCGTCGTTGCCGAGCCTCGGCGGCGTCTGCCGCCTGCCGCTGCGCAGCGACACCGCATAGGCGTGCAGGCGCTCCAGAGGCCGGCTGAGCCAGTCGTAGAGCAGCGCGCCGAGCAGCAGCGCGACGATCAGGACACCGCCGGCGGCAAGCGCCAGACGCTCCACCGCCGAAACGATGAAGCGTTCGGCGTTGCGCGTGCTCTTGCCGACGCCGACCGCGCCGACGACGGCACCGCGATGCCGTATGGGCACGGCAACGTACATGGTGGCGCCATCCGGATGCAGGAAGTCGCCCTGCGTGGTCCGCGCGCCGTAGTCGCCCGCCAGCGCTCGGTTCACGTCGCGCCAGGTGCTGTAGTCGACACCGACGTCCCGACCGTTCTCCGAGTCGTAGACGACACGCCCGGCAGCGTCGGTGACGTAGATGCGCAGGCCGAAGTCGGTCTTGACCAGGCCGCTGATGCGGGCACGCAGGGCGGTCCCGTGCAGCGGCGCGAAGCCGTCGGCCAGCAGCGCCGCACTCGGCACGGCGCCGCTCTCCCGCCGCACCAGCGCGGTTGCCGCGAGCTGCGTGGCCAGCGCGTGCGCCGTGTCGGCGAGGATGTCCTCCTGCGCTTCCATGTAGCGCGGCAGCAGATCGGCGCGCAGCCAGACCACCACCGCCACGGCCCCGGCGATCACCGCCAGCGCGAACAACAGGAAGGTCCGGCCGCGCAGCGACACGCGCTCAGCGCTCCGGATCGAATGCGTAGCCGACGCCGCGGTGGGTGCGGATGGGGTCGCGCCCGCCGGTAGCGTCGCGCAGCTTCTGGCGCAGGGTCTTGATGTGGGTGTCCACGGTGCGGTCGAAGACGCCGGTGGGGTCGTCCCAGGCCGCGGCCAGCAGGTGCTCGCGGCTGAACACCCGACCGGGACGCCGGTACAGGGTCGCGAGCAGACGGAACTCGTAGCGGGTCAGCGCCAGGGCGCGGTCATCGTAGCGCGCGCACATGGCGGCTTCGTCCACGGTGAAGGCCGCGCCACCCTCGCCACCCGCCGCACCCGCGGACTCCCGGAATCGCTCGGCTGCCCGCAGGTGCGCGCGCACGCGCGCCACCAGCTCGCGCGGACTGAAGGGCTTGACCACGTAGTCGTCGCCGCCGATCTCGAGACCGACGACGCGGTCGACCTCCGCGTCGCGTGCGGTCAGAAAGAGAATGGGGGCGTCCAGGCGCTGACGCAGGCGCCGGCACACATCGAAGCCGCTCATGTCCGGCAGCCCCACGTCGAGCACGACGATCGCCGGCGTCACGACGTCCAGACACTGCAGGGCCTCGCCGCCGGTGCGCAGCCAATGCACCGACAGTCCATCACGCTCGAGCGCGTAGACCACGTTGTCGGCGATGGCGGCTTCGTCCTCGACCAGCAGGACGACGGTGTCGGGCATGCGGTGTTCCCGGTTGCGCGCGGCGGACTTCACACCGACTTCATTCTAAGCCCCACCATGAAGCCGAGGATGCATCGCGAAGCCCAACCCGAGGTGATCGTGATGCAGACCCCGCCATTCGCTACCGCCACCGTGCACCGCCACCGATCCGCGTGGCTGCGCGCCTGCCTGCTGCTGATACTGCTCGCCGGCGCACAGAGCGCGGCCGAAGCGGCCGACCGGACGCCGGCAGGCGGCGACCGCGTCGCGCTCGACGAGGTGCGCAGCGGCACACTGCTGGCACGCACCGGCGGCGACGGTGGCGGTCATGTCCCGTTGCCGGCAGTCGACAGCCGCGTGCGCGTGCGCGTGACCGGGCCGCTGGCGCGCACCGTCATCCGTCAGCGCTTCACCAATCCCACCGCCGACTGGGTCGAGGCGGTCTACGCCTTCCCGCTGCCCGAGGATGCCGCGGTCGACACCTTGCGCCTGCGCATCGGCGAGCGGGTGATAGAGGGCGAGATCCGGGAACGCGAGCAGGCCCGGCGCACCTACGAGATGGCGCGCGACGCCGGACAGCGCACCGCCCTTGTGGAACAGCAGCGTCCCAACCTGTTCACCACCAGCGTCGCGAACATCCCGCCGGGCGCCGAGATCAGCGTCGAGATCGCCTACCAGCACGTGCTCGAATGGCGCGACCAGCAGTTCAGCCTGCGCGTGCCGCTGGCGATCACGCCACGCTACGGGCGCAGCGAGGACGACACCGTGAGCGGCCCGCTCGCAACGGCCGAAGCGGCCCGCGACGGCTGGATGCTGCTGCCCGGCGAGGTCGGCAACACGGCACGCAACGACGCCACCAGCCCGGTCGATCTCGAAGTGGCGTTGGATCCGGGCTTCGCGCTCGCCGATGTCCACAGCCGCCATCACGCCATCGCGCGCGAGCCGATGGGCGATGGTTCGGGCACCCGCGTCCGGCTGGCTCCGGGCGCCACCGCGGACCGGGACTTCGTCCTTTCCTGGGCGCCGGCGACCGACACGGCGCCACAGGCGGCATTCTTCACCGAGGCACTCGACGGCGGACAATACGGTCTGTTCATGCTGATGCCACCGTCGGCGGCATCCGCCGGCCCGCCGCCGGCGCGCGAGCTGATCTTCGTGCTGGATGTATCGGGCTCGATGGCCGGCGTGCCGATCCGCGCCGCGAAGGCCGCGCTGGACCGCGCGCTGTCGCGCCTGCGCCCGCGGGATCGCTTCAACATCGTGGCGTTCAACCACGTTGCCACGCGCTTTCACGACGGTGCGTTGTCGGCGTCGCCGCAGTCCATCGCCCGCGCCCGACGGTGGGTCGAGCGACTGTCGGCGGACGGCGGCACCGAGCTTCTGGGCGGTCTGCGCGCCGCGCTGACCACGAAGGGCGGCGAAATCGAGCGGCTGCGGCAGATCGTGTTCATCACCGACGGCGCCATCGCCGACCACGAGCCGCTGTTCCGCGCCATGACCCGCGAACTCGGTGACGACCGCCTGTTCACCGTCGGCATCGGCCATGCCCCGAATACGCATCTGATGACGGAGATGGCGCACTTCGGGCGGGGCACCAGCACCATGATCGCCAGTCCCGGCGAGGTGGCGGAGCGCATGGATGCGCTCTTCCGCCAGCTCGAGACACCGGCGGTCACGGACCTCGCGCTGTCGCTGCCGGTGAAGGCCGAAGTCCTGCCGGAGCGGCTCCCCGATCTCTATGCCGGGGAGCCGCTGATGGTGCTCATGCGCCTCGAGAACACGCCGCACCGCATCGCCATCGAAGGCAAGCGCAATCAGGGCGTCTGGCGGCGCGACCTGTCACTGCCACCGCCGGCGGCGCACAGCGGCATCGCGAAGGCATGGGCACGCGAGCGGCTGCGGCAATGGCAGCGGGACGAAGCCCGTGGCGCCGACCCCGAGACGGTGCGTACCGAGAGCCTGACCCTGGCGCTGACGCACGGGCTGGTAAGCCGCTTCACCAGCCTGGTCGCGGTCGACCGAACGCCGGCGCGCGTGCGCGAGGCGATGCTCGAACGGCACGACATCGGGCGCGAACTGCCGCACGGCATGACCGGCACCGAAGTCCGCATGGCACAGACCGCGACGCCCGCTCAGCTGCTCATGCTGGTCGCCGGCCTGCTGCTTCTGCTGTCGGCAATGCTGTGGATTCTGGACCGCGGACCGGCGAACGCGGGTGATCGACCGTGCGCATGACCCGCACCCTGGCCCTGGCGCTGCTGCTCGGCGGCCTGATGCTGGGGGCCTACGCGGTCAGCGTACCGGCCAAGGCGGTGGTTGCGCAGATCCTGCTCCAGCGCGCCTGGCACGCGACACGGCACGAGGGCGCACCGCACCGGCCCTGGCCGGGCGCGGAGCACTGGCCGGTCGCGAGGCTGCACTTCCCCACCCTGGACGAGCGGCACATCGTGCTTGAGGGCGACGGCGGTCATGTCCTCGCCTTCGCGCCCGGCCGCAACCCGCGCTCGGCGCAACCGGGCACGCCCGGCACGACCGTCATCAGCGCGCACCGGGATACCCACTTCAACAGGCTGGGGGCGCTGCAGGTCGGCGACCCGATCACGCTCGAGCACGAAGGCGGCAGCACCGACTACCGGGTGTCGACCACCCGCGTGGTCGACGCACGCGACACGACCATCGCCATCCGCGACCGGCACGAGCTCGTGCTGGTGACCTGCTGGCCCCTGCGCGCGATCGCCCCTGGAGGCCCCCACCGCTTCGTCGTGTTCGCCCGCGCCGATCCGGCCGCACCGGCCGGTTCGCGGATTGATCTGGGTCAAACGTTCGCGGCGCGATCACTTCCATGATGCTTGAACATCGTTCCTACCCTTGCGGAGACGCGCATGCGCTTCAAGCAGATCAGGGATCTGGTCGACTGGGCCATCGGATTCCACGTGGCGCTCGCCAGGCGATACCGCGCGGTCGCACGGCAGGCAGAGGACAAGCGTGTCGTCATGGCACTGGAGTATCTGGCCGATCACGAGCACAAGTTGGAGGCCGCGCTGCGACGACATCTCGACTCGGGTGACGACGCGCTGCTCCGGACATGGCTGGACGACAGCGGCGCCTGGCCGCACCCGCACGTGCTCGACGATCTGGCGGCATCGAAGAGCCTCGACCTGGAGGACGTGACCGGTACCGCCATCGCGGTGCACCGCACGCTGGAACAGTTCTACCGCGCGCACGCCGGCGCGGCGACCAACGATCACGAACGGGCCTTTCTCAACGCACTCGCGGATGGTCAGGCATCCGAGACACGGCGGATGGTGCGCGACATGGCACGGCTCCACGACTACTGACCCCGCACGGGATGCCGCCCGACGGTCGCGGGCCGGCTATGCGACGGCAGCGTCCCCGCCGCGGCGCGCACCCTTGACCACGTCGACCACGATCGACATCAGCGCCTCGGCAGGCGCGGACGGAGTCCGGTCGCTCAATCGGGCGATGAAGAGTTCACGACTCAATGTCGGCTTCAGCGGCACCGACACCAGGGTGCCTTCGGCGATCTGCTCTTCGCACGCGCTCGCGGGCAGGATCGTGCAGACCTTCTTCTGCATGACCAGATTGCGGGTGAGCGTCAGGCTGTCTGCTTCGATGTGGGCGCGGAGCGGGATGTCATCCCCGTCGAAGTACTCGCGGAGGAGCGCTCTCGATCCGTGCAATGACGCCGGCAGGATCAGGTCCAGCTCCCGCAGCTGGGCACGCGGCACGAACTTCTGATCCGCGACCGGATGGTCCGGCGAACAGATGATGCACACGGGCTCGGACAACAGCTTCTTCTGCAGCGTGCGGCCGGCCTTCTTCGGTTGCAGGACGATGGCACAGTCGACCTCCCCGGTGCTCAACTGGCTCATGACCGATCCCGTGGATCCTTCGACGGCCCGGATGCGGACGTTGGGATACTGCTGCTGGAAGGTGTCGATTATCGCGACCATGTAGACGCTGGTGAACGTGGGCGGCGCGGCAATGCTGACGCTCCCGCCGCTCTTGTCGGCAGCGTCGCTGAGCTCCGCCAGCGAGCTCGCCATGCGGGTGAGAATGTCCTCGGCGTGGCGATACAGGATCTCGCCGAACTCCGTGAGCGTGACGCCGTGCCCGTTGCGCACGAGAAGCGGCACGCCCAGGCTCGCCTCCAGCTGCTGAATCTGCCGGCTCATCGCCGATTGCGCCACACCCAGGGCGGCCTCCGCCGCTACGAAGCGACCGTGCTTCGCGACGTGATAGAAGTAGAACAGGCGCCGCGATTCGATAACCGAATTCTGGGGATCGATCGCCTTCTTCTGGTCTTTCATCGCAGTTCCACGTTGGCTCGAAGACCCGCCCCCGGAATGGACAGCCCCCATGCGGGAGCACGCACCCCGGAACGGAGCACCCGCCGTGATGCCTGCCGAGGATTCGCGTTCCCGCCTTCGGCGGTCGAGATTACCATTCGAGGTCCGGCCCGAAGCGCGAGTGGCGACCGGCGGCGGTGCCCCGGCTGCGACGTCGGGCCACCTAGGCTTCTTCGATTGGCTCCAGCGCGGTAATCGATGCAATCGTCGGCGTCTTGCGCCGGCAATCGGCACGATACCCGCCGGGGCTCTGATGCAGCATCCGCTGGAAGACCCGCGTCATGTGGCTCTGGTCCGAAAACCCGCTGTCGATGGCCACCATCTTGAGCGGCGCGTCGGGCATTCTCCGGATCATCTCCTTCGCGTGCTCGAACCGTTGCTGGAGCACATAGGCGTGCGGGGTGGCGCCGAACTCGGACCGGAAGGTCCGGATGGTCTGCGAGGCACTCATCCGCAGGAGCCGGGAGAGTTCCGGAAGCGTGATCTTCCGGTGGATGTTCTCCCTGATGAAGGCCACGATATCCCTGCGCTGCACGCGCGAGAGGCCGCCGCTCGCGATCCGGCGCTCCATGTCGATGGTCGCGTACCGGCGCAGCAGGTGCACGCAGAGCTGCGTCTGCAGCGTCTCCAGCAGCAGGTCGACGCCGATCATGTCGGCACAGAGCTCGTTGTAGAGCATCTGCACGATGCGGCGAAGCATCGCATCGTCGGTATGCAGGACGTTGGGCAACCGGACGCATTCCTTGTCGGTGGCGAAAGCCGATGCCGCGACTTCATTCAAGGCCGCATGCGTCAGATAGAGGTGGGTCACCTTGATCGGCCCGCTCCAGCGCCAACGGGTGTCCTCGCCGCGGGTCATTATGGTGACGTTGCCCGACTGGACCTGCGTGTCCTCCCACTGGCCGTGCGCCATGTTGCCGACCGCACCGCCGCTGCAATGGAACAGGGCGATGGTGTAGTCCTCCATCGGGGGAACCTTTACATCCTGACAACCATAGGTGAAACCGCGGAGCATGAGGTCAGGGTGTTCGCGGGGGCGACTTTCGAATGTAATGTCGCCGGGCAACCATTCCGGAAGATTCTCTACCGGCTGGAATTGCGTGCTCTCCATGTCAACCTCCATCGCATTGCGATTCTTGTATTAATTATTCAGAAGCAAAACCGCCTGTTACCGCATTAATCCCGCAGCCAGCGAAAGGCCATACGAGCGACCGATTATAGCTGGCTGCCCGGGGCCAGCGTGACCCGGATGCCGTCCAGCGCCTCGACCGCCGTCAGCTGGCACGAGAGCCGGGACGCATCGCGGCAGTCCTCCGCAAGCTCCAGCATTTCCGCCTCTTCCTCCTCGGGCGGCGGGAGCTGCCCCAACCAGGCCTCGTGCACGTAGACGTGGCAGGTGGCGCAGGAGCAGCATCCACCGCACTGGGCCGCCACGGGGAGCCCCGCCTGGCGAATCGCCTCCATGATCTTTCCGCCAACAGGCGCGTCGATATCGTGCTCGACGCCGCTATGGTCAGTAACCTTTATCTGCATATCTCTTTTCACCCTGAATCCGTTCGTGTATTGCGTCTAAACCCTTTCAGCGCCTGCGGAAACCGGAACGCCGGCATTGCGAATCGCACCACCATCGGATGCGATATCTTCCGGAGTCGTTACCTGATCCGAAGCCAGCATCTTTCTCGCGCGGACGTGATCCCGCTGACGATTGACGGAATCCACTCCGATCAATCGTCCGTTTCGAAATGCGAATACCGAGAAACTGCGCTCCTCGGGACTTCCATGGATCACGGTGGTATCGGCACCCGACGTCAGTCCGGCCATCTGCAGCCGGCAGTCGTACTGCTCTGTCCAGAACCAGGGCACGGCCCGGTAGGGACGCTGCGATCCGCACAGCGTCGCGGCCAGATGCTTCGCCTGGTCCACCGCGTTCTGGATCGACTCGATTCGGCGGATCTGGCCGTCGCCCCCCTCGAAGGCGGCGCAGTCACCGATCGCGTGTATCGAAGGATCGTTCGTCCTCAGATGTGGATCGACCAGGATGCCGTTCCGGGTGTGCAGCCCCGCCGACACGGCCAGCTGCGTGTTCGGGGTCACACCAATGCCGACCACCGCCACGTCGCAGGGCAGCGTGCTGCCATCATCCAGGTGGACCGCGCTGACCGCACCCTGCCGCCCCTCGAAGCAGGTCACCGATGCGGACAGCCGGACCGTCGCGCCCTGCTCGCGATGCTCGCGGCAGAAGAACGCGGAGATTTCCGGGGTCACGGCCCGCTCCATGAGTCTGGATTGCGCCTCGACGACGGTCACCTGCTTGCCCAGCCGGGTCGCGACTGCGGCGATCTCGAGGCCGATGAATCCACCGCCGACGATCACCACTCGCCGGGCGGTCTCCAGTTCAGCCTTGAGCGCGTCGGCTTCCCCGAGGGTCCGAAGGGAATGAATGCCGCGCAGATCCGCGCCCGGAACGGGCAGCGCCCGATTGTCCGCCCCGGTCGCGAGGACCAGCGCTGCATACCCGACGCTGCTTCCATCCTCCAGGTGCAGCTTCGCGCCGGCCCGATCGATCCCGACCGCCGACACCCCCAGACGCAGCTCGATCGCCTGATCGTCGAAGTACCGGGCGGGCTGCAGCGTCAGGCCGTCCCTGGCGCTCCGGCCGAGCAGGTAGGCCTTCGAGAGCGGCGGACGCTGGTAGGGCGCATCCGGCTCCTCGCCGATGAGCGTGATCGGTTGGCGGTAACCCGACGATCGCGCCGAAGCCGCCAACTGGAAGCCGGCCTGCCCGGCCCCGACGATGACCAATCCTTCCCGTCCTGTCACTTGATCGCTCCTCCACACCGCGGGATGAAGTATTACATCGGCAATTCTGTTATGCAAGTATGAGATATCACGACGCCGAGCGGACGCGCGGGCCGGGCATCCGGGCGCTGCCGCAACGGTGGTATGGAACGGACCTCCCGACCGCTGCGGGGCGGCACGCGGCCGGCCCCGGGACGACGCACCGGTGACGCGAAGCGATGGGGCTCGAGGTGCGCGGGCCCGTGCACCGATGCCGCACGA
Organism: Algiphilus sp.; assembly: GCF_023145115.1. Lineage (NCBI taxonomy): Bacteria > Pseudomonadati > Pseudomonadota > Gammaproteobacteria > Nevskiales > Algiphilaceae > Algiphilus > Algiphilus sp. Next base: position 8,070 of record NZ_JAGLEJ010000013.1, on the reverse strand, counting down.
CCGTGGCCGTCGGGCACGCGTGCCGGGGTGCACTCGTCCGGGTTGCTCCCTGCGCTGACGGACGTGGACGCCCATCGGTGCCGGGCCGATGGCCCGGGTGCACGAGTTATCGAGCGATCACGCCCGGACCGGATCGGGGAGCGTCTTGCCCGGGTTGAGGATGCCGGCGGGGTCGAACAGGCGCTTGATCGCCTGCATGCGCTCCAGCGTGCCGGCGTCGATCTCCTGCGCCACGAAGGCACGCTTGGCAACGCCCACCCCGTGCTCGCCGGAGAGGGTGCCGCCGAGGGCGAGCACCAGCGCGAAGACCTCGGCCAGGCAGGCGTCGATGGCGCGCATCTGGGCGGCATCGTCGGGGTCGGCGAGGATGTTGACGTGGATGTTGCCGTTCCCGGCGTGCCCGAAGTTGACGATCATCAGGCCGTGCCGTGCGGACAGCTCGCGCAGGCCCGCGACCAGTTCGGCGAGCCGGCTCACCGGTACGGCCACGTCCTCGTTGACCTTCTTCGGCGCCAGGCCGCGCAGCGCCGGCGACAGCGCCTTGCGCGCCGCCCAGATGTCGTCGGCGGCGTGCTCGTCGGCCGCCGCCTGCCAGTCGAGCAGGCCATCACCCTCGGCGGCTGCGCGGATGGCGGCGATGTCATGGTCGATGCCGGCCTCGAAGCCGTCGGCGGCCAGCAGCAGCAGGGCGCCGGTCGCCTCGGGCAGATCGAGCGCGGCGTGCGCGCGCGCCAGCGCTACCGCGCGGTCGTCCATGAACTCCAGCGCGCACGGCGTGGCCGGCTGGCCCATGATGCGCGCCACCGCCGCGGCCGCCGATTCGACATCGCGATAGGCCGCGCGCATGGTCCGGCGCAGCGCGGGCCTCGGCAGCAGCTTGAGGGTGGCCTCGGTGACGATGGCCAGCGTGCCCTCGCTACCCACCAGCAGGCGGGTGAGGTCGTAGCCGACCACGCCCTTGGTGGTGCGGCAGCCGGTGACCAGCGTGCGACCGCTTCCGTCGACCGCGCGCAGCCCCAGCACGGCATCGCGCGCGGTGCCGTACTTGACCGCGCGCGGGCCGCCGGCGCCGCAGGCGATGTTGCCGCCCACGGTGGAATAGCCGCCGCTGGTGGGATCGGGCGCCCAGAACAGGTCGTCGGCTCCGGCGGTGCTCTGCACCGTGCCGTTGAGTGTGCCGGCCTCGCAGACCAGCAGCCGGTCCGCGGGTCGGTAGTCGATGATGCGCTGCATGCCCTCGAGGCTCAGTGCCACGCCACCCGCCACCGGCACGCTGGCACCGGTGGTGTTGGTGCCGCGTCCGCGTGCCACCAGCGGCACGCCCAGCGCGTGGCAGCAGGTCGCGACATGAACGACATCGTCATGGCCGGCGGCATGCACCACCACGTCGGGCAGCGCCTGGAGGCGGCTGTTGTCGTAGCTGTAGGCCACGCGCTCGGCCTCGTCGGTGACCACGCGCTCCGCGGGCAGCGCCTCGCGCAGACGGGTCAGCAGCGCATCGGTGTTCATGCCGATACCTCGATGGCGTTGCGCAGCCACTCGGCCTCGTCGGCGCCGGTGTAGGCCACGACGTCGAAGCGCAGCGGGCGCCGGGCATCGCGCGGGTTGCGTGCCAGCCAGGTGCGGGCGGCGTGGATCAGGCGCTGCTGCTTGCGCGCGCCCACCGACTCGGCCGCAGTGCCGTAGTCGCTGCGCCGGCGGCTGCGGACCTCGACGAAGACGACGGTGTCGCCGTCGCGCATGACCAGGTCGATCTCGCCGCCGCGCGAGCGCACGTTGCGCGCCAGCAGGCGCAGTCCGTGTCCGCGCAGCAGGGTCAGCGCAGCATCCTCGGCGCTGCGACCGCGACGGCTGCGCTCAGTAGTCACGTCCCCAGCTGTCTTCCCGCGTGCCGCCACGGGAATAGCCGCCGCGCTCGGCGGGCCGGGCGTAGCCGTCGCGGTCGGGGCGGCCGTCGCCGAAGGCGGCATCGTCGCGCGTGGTGATCGGGGGCAGCGGCTGTGCGCCGTCGGCGGTGAGCTCGGCGCAGCCCAGTTCGCGGGTCACGGCGCCGTCGGTGCCGAGCTGCAGGAAGCCGGTGGCACCCGGGAAGGCTTCGCCGGGCGCCCAGCCCTGCTGGAAGCGCAGCGCCATGAGCAGGGCGTCGTGACCGAGCGCGAACAGACGCGGGAAGCGGGTGAAGCGCGAGGCCGATTCCTCCGCCAGCCGCTCGCGCAGCAGGCGCCACTCGGCATCGGGGTTGTGCATCATCCAGGGCATGTCGCACAGACGCGTGCCGCGGATCTCCTCGGGCACCGGGATGTCGCCGTCCCAGGACAGCGCGGTGGTGTACACCGGCCGCTCGCCGGCGCGGAAGTAGGCGAAGCGCGGCGCGATCTGCAGCGCCTCGCGCTGGCGCGCGATGAAGAAGATGGAGGCCGCGTCGCTGCGCGCCTGTGCCTCGAACTCGGGCGACATGCCCAGCGTGCGCACCAGCGCGCGATGGCGTTCCTCGGCGGCATCGACGTTGAGCAGGCTCTTGACCGGCGGCGACAGATCCTCGTCCGGTGCCACGTACTGGGTCTCCAGGATGCGCGCGCCGTACTCGTCGGCGGTGGTGCGCAGCGCGGTAACGACGCGCTCGCTCCAGTCGGCCCGCATGAGCAGGGCCACCATGTCGCCATGGCCCTCGCGCGCGGCACGGCGCACCGCGGCGCGCGCCTCGTCCTCGGGGGCGATGCTGTACTGGTAGACGTTGCGCGGCGGCCAGGTACCCGCGTCCATGCGGTTGAGCATGAGCATGGGGACCGGCACGCTGCCGTAGCGCGCCATCGCATTCACCAGATCCTTGCGTACCGGGCCGAGGAGCAGCGTCGCGCCGTCGCCGAGGGCACGATCGACGGCCGCGAACAGCGTCTCGGGGCTGTCGCCGGTGTGGTAGAAGCGCAGCGGCGGGCGCGGCTCCGGCCTGGCTTCCCAGGCCGCCACCAGACCGTCGCGGATGGAGGCGCCGATGGCTGCGAAGTTGCCGCGCTCGGGCAGCAGCACGGCGATGGCGCCTCCGGTCTCGGCCTTGGCCCAGCCGGCACCGATCTGACGCGTGCCGATGTTGCGCGCACGCTCGGGGGTGGCGGGATGGTTCGGGAAGCGCTGTCGCCACCCCGCCAGCAGCGCCTCGCGCTGGCCCGGCACGGCGCCGCGCGCGATCAGCGCCAGCTCGAACCAGCCGCGCGTGATCCGGTCGGTGCCGGCGAAGCGCGACTGGGCGTCGGCGCCCAGCGGCTGTTCGATGAGCATCTGCCAGATGCGGTCGGTGTTGCGATCGCGGGCGATGGGGTCGTCGAGGAAGCGCTCGCGGTCGACCAGCGCGCTGACCGCGCCGCCCATGTCCCCCATTGCCTGCAGCACCTCGGCGCGGACCAGTTCGGTACGGGCCGCCAGTGCGCGGTCGGGGGTGGCGTTGGGTGGCGGCAGATCGCGCAGCGCGATCAGCGACTCGCCGGCGGCGAGCGACAGCTCGACGCGCAGCAGCTTGAGGCGGTGGCGGTCGCGGGCGTTCAGGCGGCTGGCATCGATCGACGCCAGTGCCGACTCGGCGCTGTCGATGCGCCCTTCGTCGAGCAGGCGCTCGGCCCGCGCCAGCGGTGGTTCGGAGCGGCTCGGGACGCTGCGCACGTCGCCGCGCTCGCGCGGCAGCGGCGCACAGGCCGTGCCGGCGAGCACGACGGCCGTGGCCGCCAGTGCCGCGGCCCATCGACTAGCGTGATTCATACTGAAAGTATCGCACGCGGATTTCGGGGACGTAGCGCATGAGCGAGCAGCACGAGCAGACCGCCGCAGGCGGCACGCTCTATGTCGTGCCGACGCCGATCGGCAATCTGTCGGACCTGTCGCCGCGCGCGCTGCGCATCCTGGGCAGCGTCGATGTCATCGCCGCCGAGGACACCCGCACCACCGGCGCCATGCTGGCGCAGTTCGGCGTGCGCGCACGCATGACGGCACTGCACGAGCACAACGAGGAACAGGTCGTGGGCACCCTGCTGGCGCGGCTCGCGGAGGGACAGAGCGTGGCGCTGGTGTCGGACGCCGGCACACCGCTGATCTCGGACCCGGGCTACCGGCTCGTGGGTGCGGTACGCGCAGCGGACCTGCCGGTGATCGCGCTGCCGGGGCCGTGCGCAGCGGTTGCAGCGCTCTCCGCATCGGGACTGCCCAGCGATGCCTTCAGCTTCTTCGGCTTCCCGCCACCCAAGCCGGCGGCGCGGCGCGAATGGCTGAGCGCGCATCGGCACTGGCCACACACCATCGTGCTCTACGAGTCCAGCCATCGCATCACCGGACTGGCATCGGACATCGCGCAGAGCCTCGAACCGGAGCGCACCGTGGCGCTGGCGCGCGAGATCAGCAAGCGCTACGAGCAGCACTGGCGGGGCGCGGCTCCGGACATGAGCGACTGGCTGTCCGCCGATACCGACCGACAGCGCGGCGAGTTCGTCATCATGATCGCGCCCGGCCCGCCGCGCGATCCGCAGCAGCACATCGACGACCTGCTGCGCCCGCTGCTGCGCGAGCTGGAGCCGTCGCGCGCCGCGCGCGTGGTCGCCGCCGCACTCGGCGAGCGGCGCAATACCGTGTACCGGCGCGCGCTGGCGCTGGCCGACGACGCGGACGCACCGCCGGCGAGCGAGTAGACTTGTCCGCGGAGTTGGCCGAACAGCTGCTGCCGCGCAAGCGGTGGAGGAAAGTCCGGGCTCCACAGGGCAGGACGCCAGGTAACGCCTGGGCGGCGCGAGCCGACGGAAAGTGCAGCAGAGAGCAGACCGCCGATGGCCCCTCGCGGGCACAGGCAAGGGTGAAAGGGTGCGGTAAGAGCGCACCGCGCGGCCGGCAACGGTTCGCGGCACGGTAAACCCCGTCCGGAGCAAGGCCAAATAGGGAAGCACGGCGGTTCGACCGCCAGCGCGCGGCCCGCGCGCGGCTTCCGGGTAGGCTGCTTGAGGCGCACGGTGACGTGCGTCCCAGAGGAATGGCTGTTCTTGACAGAACCCGGCTTACAGGCCGACTCCAACTAGTTCGCTCCGGCGGTCGTCGTGCCAGCGGCGGCCGCGGTCACTAGGCTCGGGCCATCCATGGCCCGAGCGCTCACCCCGCTGCGAAGCGCCACCGGCGCTTCGGTCGGGACTCGCCCCGGCTTACAGGCCGACTCCAACTTGATTCCCTGCAACGTCCCCGCTCCTGCGCGGGACGTTCCACCCACGCCCAAGGCGACGTTGGCGATGCCGTCCATGGCGCATCGTCGATGCTCCAACCACCCCCCGGCCCGGACGTCCTGTCCGGGCGTTCGCCCGCGTGCGAAGTGCCGCCGGCACTTCGGTCGGGCTCACCCCGCTGCGAAGCGCCACCCGCGCTTCGGTCAAGCTCGCCCGCGGCTCTCGCGCGCACTCGCGGGGTAGCATCGGGTTCTGAACGCGCGGTCGCGTCACGATCGACCGCGGACCGACCAGGGAGGAAGACGCGATGCTGAGCCTGTGCGTGATTGTCGGTGGGGGCGGCCTGTTCCTGCTCGGCACGGTCTGGCTTCGGGCGGCACTGGCGGGGATCGCCGGCCCGCGCCTGCACGCTATGCTGCTGCGCGGGCGGACCGATGCGGTGACGGCGCTCCTGGCCGGCGCAATGTCGGCCCCGGTGGCGCCCTCGGGCCTGGCGGCGGCCGCGGTGGTGGCAGGGCATCCCTCCGGGGCGCAGCAGCGACTGGGGGCCGCCACCGGTGTGCTGATCGGTGCGCTGCTCGCGATGCCGCTCCTGCTGTGGGGGGCGCTGGTGGTGAAGCCCGCGCTCTCGGTCGCGCTCGTCACCGTCGCCGGCGGTGCCCTTCTGGCACGGCTCGGCACCCGCAGCTGGGTGATACAGCTCGGCAGCGGCGTCGCCGCGCTGGGGCTCGCGGTGATCGGCATCGATCTGCTCCATTCGGGATGGAGCGGGCTGGGCTGGTCGCTCACCGCGCTGTCGAACGGCACTGCCGCCACCGCGCTCGTCCTGGTGGCCATAGGAACGGCGGCTGGCGTCGTGGTCGCCTCGCCGGCGACCGCGCTGGTCGTGACACTGGCCGCCACCACGGCCGCGGTCCTCACCGCCGGACAGGCGATGGCGCTCGCGGTGGGGCATCTGCTGGCACTGGCGATGCCGGCCATGCGCGCGATTGGTACGGTCTCGCGCCGCTCGGCCGTTCTGCTGATCGTGCTGCAGTGCCTTGCCGCCGCGCTCGGCTATCTGATGGTGGTCGCGGGGCTGCCGGATGCGCTGGCCGCGGTGAGCCCGGAAGGCGGCTTCTCGCGCGCCGGCCAGCTCGCGATCTTCGTATCGGCGCAGGCGGCACTGGTGGCGCTGCTGATGATGGCGCTGCGCCAGCCGCTGGTGCGCATGCTGGTGCGGCTCCTGCCCGAGGAAGGACACGCGCCGCTCACGCCGCTGCTGGATCCGCTGCTGCGCCGCGTGCCGGCGTGGGCGCTGGCCGCCGCCGGCAGCGTGCTGCACCGGGGCGTGGCCGACATGATGCGCGTGCTGGCCCGCAGCCTGCGCAGTGGTACCGCGCCGTCGGCGCAGGAGATCGTGCGCAACAGCGCAGCGCTCGACGCGGTCGCCGCCTACTTCGCGCGGCTCAATCCGGGCTCCGGCCGCACCGATCAGAAGCGGCTCGGCCGGCTGCGCCAGGTGCTCGACCATGCGCGCAGCCTGCGCGACGATCTCGAGGCGGCGCGCCGGGCCGCGGCGCTGCGCGAGATGCCGGCGCTGGCCAGCCTGGCCGACGAGCTCGCCGACGCACTCGACGCCTGCGCGGATGGACTGGTCAGCGATGGCGGCCTCCCGCAGGCGCGGCTCACCACGATGGAGACCTTCTCTGCACGCATCGGGGATACCGCCGACAATGCGCGCCAGGCCATCGTCGAGCGCCTCGGCGGCTACAGCGTCGCCATCGAGACGGTGCTCGCCCAGCTCGCTGCGCAGCGCTGGCTGGAGCGCGTCACCGTGCATGCGCTGCGCAGTGCCGCGCATCTGCGCGCGCTCGCGCCGGAGGCGCCATCGGAACCCGGAGGATACGGAGCATGACCCACGGACCCATCACCATCTATCACAACCCGCGCTGCTCGAAGAGCCGCGAGACGCTCAAGCTGCTGCACGACGCCGACGTCAACCCCACCGTCGTCGAGTACCTCAAGGAACCGCCCGATGTCGCCGAGCTGGACATGCTGTGCACCGCCCTCGGCGGCGAGCCCACGGACATGGTTCGCTTCAAGGAGCCGGACGCGAAGGCACTGAAGCTCAAGCCCGACGACACCCGCATGCGCGCGGACTGGCTGAAGATCCTCGCCGAGAATCCGCGTCTGCTGGAGCGCCCCATCGTCCTGCGCGGCGAGCGCGCGGTGGTCGGTCGGCCGCCGGAGAAGGTGCGGGAACTGCTGTGAGCGCGCCGGCGGCGGACAGGCCCTTCGCGCCGGCGGCGGAACGCAACGCCGAGCCCATTCTCGCGGTGCTGCGCGACGCCTTCGCCGAGCGCCGGAAGGTGCTCGAAGTGGGCAGCGGGACCGGCCAGCATGCGGTGCGCTTCGCCGCCGCCATGCCGTGGCTGAGCTGGCAGTGCAGCGATGTGGCGGCGCACCTGCCCGGCATCCGCGCCTGGCTGGCGGACGCCGCGCTGCCGAACACGCCGGACCCGATCGCGCTCGACGTGACCGACCCCTGGCCTGAAGGCCCCTTCGACGCCGTCTTCAGCGCCAACACGCTGCACATCATGTCGTGGCCCGAGGTCGAGCGCTTCTTCGCCGCACTGGGCCGCGTGCTGGCACCGGACGCGACCCTGGCCGTCTACGGCCCCTTCCGCCGCGATGGCGCCCACACCGCGCCCAGCAACGCCGCCTTCGAGGAGAGCCTGCGCGCCCAGGACCCGGCGCGCGGCATCCGCGACATGGCCGACATCGACCGGCTGGCCGCAGCGGTGGGCCTGCAGCGCGCCGACACCATCGCCATGCCGGCGAACAACTTCACGCTGGTGTGGCGGACGCGCTAGCTGTGATCTCTCAATAGGTTGTTCAT